>DATIQP010000930.1:0-2399 GCA_035470765.1 Polyangiaceae bacterium
CAAGCGCGGCAGCGTGCTCGAGGCCATCCAGTATTTGACCACGCGCGTGATCCACAAGCCCGGCGAGGCGCGCAAGCACGTCTCCGTCGACGCGGAGGGCTACCGCGCCCGCCACGAAGATCAGCTCGCCGAGATGGCGCGGCGCCTCGGCGCCCGCGTCGCCAAGGAGGGCAAGATCATCACCTTCGACCCGATGAACGCGCGCGACCGCCGCGTCGTGCACCGCGCGCTGGAAGGATTCCCGGGCGTGCGCACCGAGAGCAGCGGGCTGGGCGCCGACCGGCGAGTGCAGATCATCCCGTCCAAGCAGGAGCCCGCGCCGAGCGGGGGCAGCACGCCGACCTCCTGAGGTCTTCGAGCCGTCGCGCAGTGCCGCAGTACACGAACCTCGACGGGACCACGCCCGATAAGGGCTTCGCCGATCTCCTCAAGTGGCAGATCGGCGATCGTCTCGCGGGGCGGCGGCGCAAGGACCCCGGCGGCTTCGTCACGCCCGCGCGGGACAACGACGGCGCCGCGCTGGCCGCGTCGTCGTCGCACATGACCTGGATCGGCCACGCGACGTACGCGCTGCGCCTCGCCGGCAAGACGATCGTCACCGATCCGGTCTGGAGCACGCACGTCGGGATGCAGCGGCGCAACGTCGCGCCCGGCGTCGCGCTCGAGCGCATGCCGCGCGTCGACGTGGTGACGATCTCGCACTCGCACTACGACCACCTCGATCTGCCGACGCTGCGCCGCATCGCCAGAGACGTCGGTAGCGAGGCGCTCTACGTCGTGCCCAGGGACGTGGGCGAGATCCTGCGGGGCGCGGGGCTGACGCGCGTCGTGGAGCTCGGGTGGTGGGAGACGCACCGCGAGGGCGATCTGCGCGTCACGCTCGTGCCCGCGCAGCACTGGTCGATGCGCGTGCCGTGGGACCGCAACAAGCGGCTCTGGGGCGGCTTCGTCGTCGAGAGCGACGAGGGCGCCGCCTATCACGCGGGCGACACGGCCTACAGCGAGCGCGTCTTCGCGGAGATCGCGGCGCGCTTCCCGAAGCTCGACTGGGCGATGCTGCCCATCGGCGCCTACGAGCCGACGTGGTTCATGCAGTCGCAGCACATGGGGCCGGAGGAGGCGGTGCGCGCCTTCGAGGTGCTCGGCGCCCACACGTTCTGCGCGATGCACTGGGGCACGTTCAAGCTCACCGACGAGCCGATGGGCGAGCCGCCCGAGCGGCTGCGCGAGCGGTGGCAGGAGCTCAAGCTCGAGCCCGAGCGGCTGGCGATCTTCGACGTGGGCGAGACGCGGCGGCTGTAAAGTCCGCCCGATGAGGTGGGCTGCCCCGCCTGCCTTTCGTTGCGGACCGGTGGCGCGGTTTCGCGGACGCGCTAGATTCGGCGCGTGCGATCCTCTTCGTTCCTCGTGCTTCTCTTCGTGGGTGCGGCCATCGCCGCGGGCTGCAGCTCCAATCAGACCACCGACGACGGCGGCGCCGACGCGACCTCCGAGCCGTACGATCTCTGCGACCTCTCCACGTTCACGGGCGACGGGCAACCTTGCCCGAGAGTGTCGGCGCAGGTGTGCTTCCCGGAGTGCACCAACGGCGGATGCAAGTGCGTCGCGGGCTCGAGCGGCCCGGTGTGGCAGTGCACGACCGACACGAGCTGCATGCCGTGCGGGTCTCCGCTCGATGCGTCCCCGGACTGCAGCGCGCCGGACGGCGCGGTCAACGAGGCTGGGAGCGACGCGTCGGACGCCGGAGACGATGGTGCCGCGGACGCCGCGGACGCCGCGGACGCCGCGCTGGAGTGATGGAGTCGGCCAGTCCGCGTATTCGTCGTCGTCGCGATTCGCGATGAGCTCCTAGCGGCGGTCGACGGGTCCGTCGAGCGGAGGGCGCTGCATCTCGCCGAGCCTCGCGACGCGTGCGTGCGAAGGCGCGAGCTGTCGGACGAGCTCGGGCTCCGCGTCCGAGCCGATCGTGACCACGAAGCGCGCCGCCGGGGCGAGGCGCGCGGGCAGCTCGCGCGGCGACGCGATGGGCACGACGAGCACGTGGCGGCCCGTCGGGGGGAGCGAGAGCTGCTCAAGCACGCCGACGGCGCACGAGTCGCCGCTCAGCAGCGTGCCCGCGTAGCCCACGGTCGAAGCCCACAGCGCGAGGTCGGAGAGCTCGGCCTGGTCGAGACGCCCGCGCGGGACCACCTTCGCGCGGGCGTCGAGCGCGTCACGCAGCGCGCGCGCGAACGCCTGGGCGTCCGCGGCCACGAACGCCACGCGCGGGCTCAGGCACCCGCGTTGATCGAACGCGACGACGTCCTCCGCGAGGAGCTCCGCGGCGGACTCGAGGTCGCCGGTGACGAGCGCGACGCCCATCCCCGCCCCGTGCCCGCGCACGCGCACCCCGGCCCGGG
>DATIQP010000931.1:0-4601 GCA_035470765.1 Polyangiaceae bacterium
CTCATCGACACGTTCCTGCCCGACGTCCCGGTCTTCACCGACTGCCCCGACGCCGGCTCGACGCTCGTCTATCTCATCACCGAAGAGAACGCGCTCCTGAGCTTTTACCCGCCGACGCTCGGCTTCAAGACGATCGGCAAGATCGCCTGTCCTTCCGGAGGCGCGACGCCCTTCTCGATGGGCGTCGACCGCCTCGGGACGGCGTACTCGAGCTTCACCAACGGAGGCCTCTTCAAGATCAGCACGGCCAACGCTGCGTGCCAGGCCACGAGCTACGTCCCCGATCAGCAGGGCTTCCACACGTTCTGTATGGGCTACGCGGGGCAGCCCGACGGCGGCGACACGCTCTACGTCGCGGAGTGCAGCGGCAGCTCGAGCGACTCGCTCGGGCTCGGCTCGATCGACACCACCGCCTTCAAGCTCTCATTCATCGGTCCGTTCCAGCCGACCATGCCGAGCTGCGAGCTCACGGGCACCGGCGACGGCCGCCTGTTCGGCTTCTGCATCAACCCCAGCGGCGGCTCCACCATCGTGCAGATCGATCCGACCAACGCCCACATCATCGCGGCCAACCCGCTGCAGGTGGGCCAGCCGTTCGACGGCTTCGCGTTCGCGTTCTGGGGCGGCGCCTTCTGGATCTTCACCACGCCGGGCGGCACGTCCACGGTGACGCGCTACGACCCGCAGACGCAATCGGAGACGACGATGACGACCTACCCGGGGTCGATCGTGGGCGCGGGCGTGTCGACCTGCGCGCCGGAGTAGGCCCGAGGCCGTCGGAGACGGAGGCGGGGCGCCGTGCTAGTCGTATGCGCCCATGGCCGGGAGCTTCTTCGTCCACACCTTCGGCTGCCAGATGAACGTCCACGACTCGGACCGCATGTCCGAGACGCTGCGCGCGCACGGCTGGGCGGAGGCCTCCGCGGCCGGTGAGGCGGACGTGGTCGTCCTCAACACGTGCAGCGTCCGCGAGAAGGCCGAGCAAAAGCTCCGCAGCGAGGTCGGCCGGCTGGCGCTGCTCAAGCGCACCCGGCCCGAGATGCTCCTCGTGGTCGCGGGGTGCGTGGCCCAGCAGGAGGGCGACAAGCTGCTCTCGCGCGAGCCCGCGCTCGATCTGGTCATCGGCCCCGACAACATCGAGGAGCTGCCGGGCCTGCTCGCGGAGGCGCAGGGCGGCGCGCCTCCGGCGACGCGCACGGTCTTCGACACGCAGGCGCCACGGTTCCTCGCCGCACGCCCCGAGCCCGGCCGCGCGCCGGTCAGCGCGTTCGTCACCACGATGAAGGGTTGCGACGAGCGCTGCTCGTTCTGCATCGTGCCCTACACCCGCGGCCCCGAGCGCTACCGGCCCGCCGAAGACATCGTCGAGGAGTGCCGGCGCTGGGTCCTCGCCGGCTCGCGCGAGATCGTCCTGCTCGGCCAGACCGTGGACAGCTTCCGGGATCCCTCGTTGCCCCCGCCCGACGGCGACGGCGATCCCGACGAGACGCAGTTCCCCCATTTGCTCCGCCGCATCGCGACCGAGGTGCCGGGCTTGCTGCGACTGCGCTACACGAGCCCCCACCCGCGCCACGCCACCGCGTCGCTCGCGCGCGCGCACGCGGAGCTCGACGTGCTCGCGCGGCACGTACACCTGCCGGTGCAGTCCGGCAGCGACGCCATCCTTCGCCGGATGATCCGCCGCTACACGCGTGCAGAATACATCGAACGCGCCCGGCGCCTGCTCGCGGCGCGCCCCGGCCTCACCCTCTCGACGGACGTCATCGTCGGCTTCCCCGGCGAGACGGACGAGGACTTCGAGCAGACGCTCTCGCTCGTGCGAGAGGTCGGCTTCGTCTCCCTCTTCGCGTTCAAGTACTCGCCGCGCCCGTTCACGCCGGCGCTCAAGCTCAAAGGCGAGCTGCCCGAGCAGGTCAAGGACGAGCGCCTGCAGCGCCTGCTCGCCCTCGCCGACGAGCAGACGAAGCGCAACCTCGCGGCGCGCGTCGGCACGACGGTGCGCGTCCTGGTCGAGGGCGCGAGCAAGGCCGGCGCGGCGGGCACCGTCGAGGGGCGGACGGACGGCAACGAGATCGTCCACGTGGACGGTACGGCGGAGCTGGAGGTGGTCGGGCGGCTGGTCGACGTCGAGATCACCCGAGAAAACCGGCATTCCCTCGCCGGCGTCCTGACCCCCTCGTCGGCCGCGACGCTCCCGCGAACGACCAGGCCCGCGCGCGCCGTTCGAGCTCTACCGATCGTTGGGCCCTGAAAGCACTTCCCCGTGGGGGAGCCGTTGAATAATCTCCCAGCGTGCTCGTCTCTGACGGGCGGTATTCGGGAGGACCGGGGGCGTCACTTGCGCGCTCGCGGCATGGCCGGGACGAGAGGATCCATGAACACGAAACGGACTGCGATTGTTCTCTCTTTTGTTGCGGGCGCCATGATCTTGGGCGGCTGCAGCGGTATTCGCGTGGTGCGGGCCAGCCGCGCCGGCGGCGAGATCGCCCTCCACGGCAACCGCGAGGATGCGATGGAGAAGGCGCGCGTCGAGATGGCGCGCACCTGCGGCGGCCCCGACGCGTTCGACGTGGTCGAGGAAGGCGAAGTGGTCGTCGGCCAGGTCGCGTCGACCAACTCGAGCGCCTACGGCGGCTACTACTACGGCGCCGGCCACTCCACGACGACGACGAGCGACAAGACCGAGTGGCGCGTGAAGTATGCGTGCAAGGGCGTGGCGCAACCGCCGCCGCCTCCCGGTGCGGCTCCCCCGCCCGGCGCGGCTCCGCCCCCCGGCGCCGCTCCGCCCCCGCCCGGCCCGCAGGGTCGCGTCGTGCACGAGCTTCGCATCGCTCTCTGAGGGCGATCACGGTCCCAGCGCGTACACCTCGCGTGTACGCGCTGCGCGATCGTGCAAGGCCTGCCCGGATTTCCCGAGCGCGAGGCCAAGGCCCACGAGCCACGTGACGGCGACCGCCACGATCACGCCGAGCTCCAACCGGCCGGAGTGAACGAGGCCGTGCTCGCCGAACAGATCGGCGTCGAGCGCCCAAAGGACGGGTCCGCTCATGCGCAACAGCGAACGCGCGACGAGCGCCTGCCAGCTCGCCGGTTCGCCCTTCGCGTCGACCACCCGCAGGCGAAGCAGCCGCTTGCCGGGTGTTGTCCACACGTGCTCGAGAACCGCGAAGGCGACGACCGCGCCTACCCACGCGATCGCGCCGACGCGAACGACCACGGCGAGCAGCCCGGCCAGGATCGCCTGCAGGGCCACGTCGATGAGGAACGCAACGGCCCGCGGGAAGAACGGCGCCGGCACCGAGGTCTTCGCGCGCGCGCCGGCGAGGGCGGCGCGCAGCTCTCCGTAGCTCGAGAAGCGCGCGGCCGGGTCCTTCGAAAGCAGGCGCAGGACCAGCGCCTCCACGGGCGGCCGCAGGTGAGGGGCCAGCGTGCGCGGGGCGAGCGGCGCCTGGTGAATGTGCTGGTGGACGAGCGCGGCCGCGGTCGGCGCGGTGAAGGGCGGTTGACCCGTCAATGATTCGTAGAGGGTGACGCCGAGCGAGTACATGTCGGCGCGGAAGTCGACCGCCTCGCCGCGACCCTGCTCGGGCGCGAGGTAAGCGGGCGTGCCGATGATCGCGCCCGCGAGCGTGAGGACCGCGCCGCGCGTGCTCGCCTCCCCCGGCTCGCGAGCGCTCGGCGGCCCGGCGTCCAGGTCGGCGCGCCGCTCGGCCACGGTCTTGGCCAGGCCGAAGTCGGCCAAGAGGACGCGGCCTCCGCGCTCCAGGAGGATGTTGGACGGCTTGACGTCGCGGTGGACGAGCCCCGCTTCTTTGCCGGCCTCGAGCGCCGCGGCGATGGCGTCGGCCACGTCGAGCGCACGCGATTCGTCGAGCGTGGCTCGCTGGGCCAGGACGTCCGCGAGCGATTCGCCGTCGACGAGGTCCATCACGAGGAACGTCACGCCCTCGGCCTCGCCGACGAAGTGAATCGGAACCACGTTCGGGTGGCGGAGCTTCGCCTGCACCCGCGCCTCGCGAAGGAAGCGCTCCCGCGCCGCGGCCATCGCTGCGTCAGCCGCGGAGCAGGTGCTCGACACGGCGAGAACCACCTTGAGCGCCACCTCGCGCTCGAGGCTCGTGTCCCAGGCGCGATACACGGCGCCCATGCCGCCCTTGCCGAGCGGCCCGTCGACGCGGAAGTGCCCGAGCGTGCGACCGACCAGCTCCGGCGCCTGCGGCGCGCCGCGGCTGGCGGGATCGGACGGGATCGTGGCACCGTGCGGGTCGACGTCGACGACCGTCGACTCCGCGCCGCTCGGCACCGCCTCCGGTTTGGGGCTCACGCCACGAGTCTCGCAAGAATCAGGGGCCGGGGACCAGGCGAATCTCGACCGGAGCGACGCCCATGCGCACCATCCCGAGCTCTACGGCGGCGCCGTGCGACAGGTCGATGACGAAGCGATGCGACACCGGGCCGCGATCGTTGACGCGCACGCGCACGTACTTGCCGTTGTCGCGCCGCCGCACCTCGACCCACGTGCCGAGCTTGAGGGTGCGGTGGGCGGCGGTGAGGCGCTCCGGATCGAAGCGCTCTCCGCTGGCGGTGTGGTGACCGGCGAG
>DATIQP010000932.1:0-5613 GCA_035470765.1 Polyangiaceae bacterium
GATCCGCGGCGCGAGATGCGCGAGCGCTTCTCGCTCGGCGACTACTCGGGCGCCCTCGTGATGGCCGAGTCGATCCTCGAGGAGGATCCCGACACCGGCGAGGCGCAGAAGTGCGTCGAGAGCTGCCGCACCGTCCTCGAGAAGATGTACGCCGCGCGGATCGGACCGCTCGACCGCGTGCCGTTCGTGGCGGTGCCGCCCGAGCAGCTCAAGTGGCTCAGCATCGACCACCGCGCGGGCTTCGTCCTCTCCCACGTGGACGGCGCTTGCTCGCTCGAGCAGATCCTCGACGTGAGCGGGATGCCCACGCTGGACGCGCTGCGAATCCTGTACGAGCTCGCGCAGCAACGCGTGATCGCGTTCCGTTAAGTCAAGCGCTTTCAGGCGCGCGTCGCGAAACGCGCCTCGGGGCGTTGCGCGAGATCCGCGCCGCAGCTACACACAAAGCGATGAGCGATCGCTCGAGCTTGGAGTGCGAACGGCTTCGCCGTGACGTCGAGCTCGCGCTCTCGACCGGGCCCGACCCGTACCGGGTGCTGCCGCTGTTGCACCGGCTGGCGCGGGCCGCCGAGGAGGGCAGCGACGCGTGCGTGTTCGCGCACCGGCAGCTCGCCGAGGTGCTGCTGGAGCGCGATCCGTGGCGCGCCGCGCTTCACGCGCGCCGCGTGACGAGGATGCGCCCGGAGGACGACCGCGGGTGGGCGGCGCTCGGCCTGAGCCAGTCGCTGCTCGGCAACTACCAGTACGCCAAGGCCGCGCTGGACCGCGCGCTCGAGTGCTCGCCCGACAACCCCTGGTACGCCCACAACCTCGGCCACATGCTCGACGTCGCGCTCGACCGCCCTCGCGATGCGGTCGCGCACCTGCAGTCGGCGTACGAGCGCAGCGGGCGCCACCCGGACATCGCGACGTCGCTCGCGCACGCGCTCGCCCGCGCAGGCGAGCCGCAGGCCGCGAAGCTCCTGCTCGCTCGCTCGACGGGCAAGCGTCCGACGCCCGATCAGCGCGCGCTCTTGCGCTGGCTCGAGGGAGGCGCGCAGGGCCGCGCCGTCACGATCGAGGGGCACCTCCCCCTCCCCGTGCACGGCTCGCCGCTCGCTGCGGAGGCGCGCACCGCGACGCGGCCGAGGGCGCGCGGCCAGAGCGACGACGGGACGGGCGCCTTCCGCCGGTGGGTCGCGGGCGCGCTGCGCCGAGGGCTCGCCCGGCTGCCGCTCGATCAGGGCCAGCGGCTCGCCGCGGCCGACCTGGCCCGCAAGGCGACGATGCGCAAGCCCCCCGCGGACGAGCGGGCCGCGCACGGCATCGCGGCGTCGGCGGCGTGGCTCGTCATCTCGTCGGCAGGGATCCCGCTGTCGCAATCGGAGGTCGCGGCGTGCTTCCGCGTGAGCGTGGGGACGCTCCGCCAGCACCTGCGCTCGGTGCGGCCGCGCGTCGTGGTCGAGCGCTAAGTCCGTAAATTTCTACAAAGGCCTTGGCGGGCTCCTACCCGCGGCGCTAGCAGTCGGGAATGCGAATCGGTAGGTCGTTCGGCCTCGCGCTCTCTCTCGTCATGCTCGCTCCGGAGTTTGCGCGGGCGCAGCAGCCAGCGCCGCCGCTGCCCGGGACCGAGCAGCTCACGCTGCCGCCTCCGCCGTCGGTCTCCGATCCAGACCTCGCCCCGTTGCCGCCGGCGAAGCACATCCTCACGTCGTGGAACGAGATCAGGGACCTCTTGCGCGCGCGTTCGACCGACATGCGCGTGGCGATCGACGAGGTCGGGCGCGCGGAGGCGCAGCGCCGCGTGGCGCTCGCGGGCGTGCTGGGGAACATCACGGCACAGGGCACCTACACGCACAACTTCATCACGAACACCGGAACGCAGTTGGTCGGGACGAACGCGGCCGGCCAACCGTGCACCCTCGGCACCTCCGACCCTGCCTGCTTCCGTATCATCGACCTGCCCACGGCGGACTACGCGACCGGCAGCATCCAGGCCTCGCTCCCGATCATCGCGCCGCGCGCCTGGAACGCCATCCACATGGCGGACGTGAACATCGATCTCAAGAGGACCTCGCTCGACGACGTGAAGCGAACGATCGCCATCGACGTCTCGAACGCCGCGCTCCAGGTGGTCGTCGACGAGCACATCACCGAGCTCAATCGCGTCGGCCTGCGCCAGGCGCTCGAGCGCCTCGACCTCGCGAAGCGCAAGACCAGCCTCGGCGCGGGGACCGGGCTCGACGTCGTCCGGGCGGAGCAGGACGTCGAGAGCGCCCGGTCGACGCTGGTGTCGGGTGACGAGACCGCGCGGCAAGCGCGAGAGACCTTCGGCTTGGCCATCGGCATCCCCGAGGACGTGAGCGTGGGTGGCGACCTGAGCTTCGAGGCGATCACCCGGCAGGTCCTCTCGGACTGCAAGCCGGCGCCGACGATCGAGGAGCGGCCGGACGTCATCGCCGCGCGTGAACAGGTCCACTCCGCGAGGCTCAACACCTGGGACGTCAAGGCGCAGTTCTTCCCGACCCTCACCGCCCAGAGCGTGCTCGCGACCACGACAGCCTTCACGGGTCTGAGTCCGGCGACCACGTGGAACGTCCAGGCCATGCTCTCGTGGAACCTCTGGGAAGGTGGCGCTCGCTACGGCAACCTTCGCGACGCCAACCTCCAGGTCCTCGAGGCCCAGGAGCGGCTCGAGGCCGCGCGGCGCAACGCCGTCGTCCAGGTCGTCCAGGCCGACCGCGGCGTGAAGGTCGCCCAGCAGTCCCGCGACGTCGCCCAGCGCTCGCGCGACCTCTCGAAGGAGGTCGATCGGCTGACTCGCGCGGGCTTCCTCACCGGCGCGTTCACGAGCCTCGACCTGGTGACGGCCGCCGCCGCGCTCCGCCAGGCCGAGATCAGCCTCGCCCTCGCCGAGTTCAGCCTGGTGAAGGCGCAAATCCTCGACGTCCTGACGCTCGCGACCTGCCCGCTCTGAATCGGACCTCGTAGCCGCAGCCGGGTTGGGCCACCCCGGGCTGAAGCCCGGGGCAGGCAGAAGATCGGATTGTCGACGCAATCGAAGCCCGCCTTCGGCGGGCTCGCAATCAGTGGCACCAACACGGTGGTGATGAGCGGTGTGTCACCTCGAGCCCAGGTCACGTAGATGAGAGGAGTTGTGTCGCGAGTCCGCCGCAGGCGGACTTGGGCCGGAGTACCAACGCGCGTTCTTCGCCTGCCCCGGGCTTCAGCCCGGGGTGGCCCATCCTCGAATCGCGACCTGCCCGCTCTAGTCGTCAGCTCCCGGTGGGCGCCGCCGCGTCCCAGCCGCTCACGCGCGCGAGCTCGCTCATGTTGATGTTGAGGTCGTTGAGCGCCCGCTCGTGCTCGAGCTTCGCGTAGACGTAGAGGCGCAGCGGCTCGGTGAGGGCGCGCTCGTCCTTCGTCCCGAGATCGATGGCGCTCTCCACGCTCGCGATCCACTGCCGCGCGCGGTGCTCCGCCTCGTCCCAGTGCTCCTCGCGCGTCTTGGCTTCGAGCGCCGAGGCGTAGGCGTTCTCGACCTCCACGCCGACGCCGCCGAGGGCCAGCCGCTCGAGCGCGCGCGTCTCCTCGAGGCGCGACTCGGACTGGGCGACCCGCGCCGCGTTGGTCGGCAGATCCAGGCTCCAGCGCGCCCCGATGGCCGCTCCGTAGCCGAAGTAGTTCATGTTGTTCGCCGCGAAGATGTTGCTCTGCGCGACGACGCTGGGCGCGACGAAGTACGACGTGCTCAGCTGCACGCCAATGTCCGGGAAGAAGCGCGCGCGCTGCAGCGACAGCTCCGCCTTGCGGGCCTCGACGCCGGCGCGCGCCATGTTGACCTCCGGGCGGAACAGGCGCGCCGCGCCGAGGTAGCGCACGATCGGCGCCAGCGGCGTGTCGGGCTTCTTGAGCGGCTGATCGGGGACGTCGAAGCCGGTCTGCACGCCCGTCAGGAAGCGGAGCGCCGCGAGGGCGTAGGTCTCCCCCTTGTCGGCCTCGGCGGCCTTCGCCAGCGTCTCGTCCCGGTACATCTGCATGCGGAACCTGTCGGCCTCGTCGACGGAGGTGTCGCCCTTGTCGAGCCGGCCGGTGAGGCCCTCGATGGCCTTGTCCAGCTTGTTCACGACCTCCTTGGCCAGGTAGCGCGCGTCGCGCGCGTACAGGGTGCCGAAGTAGGCGCGCCGCGCATCCATGCGCGCGAGCTGGCGAACCTTCTCGAGGTCCCACTCGTTGACGCGGACGTTGGCCGTTGCCGCGTCCAGGCCGCTCGAGATCTTGCCGAACGTGTAGATCGGCAGGGTGATGTTCAGCTGAAAGTTGAAGAACGGCTCGTAGCCCGTGAGAAACGTCGGGTTGAGCAGCGCGGTCGGCGAGGTTTGCGTGTAGCCCACGCTCCCTCCGACCGACGGGAAGACGCCCACGGCGGCCTGGGCGTACCACTGGAAGTACGGCAGGAACCTGGCCTCGTCGAGCTGCCCCCGGGCGACGCCGAGCCTCGCGCGAGCCGCCCAGATGTTCGGGTGGTTGCGGTCCGTGAGCGCCAGCACCTCCGCCAGCGTGTAGACCCGCCCGTGGGGCGCCTGCTGCTGCGCCGGCGCGGCGCTGGGCTCGTCCTCGAGGGCGTCGGCGTGGGCGCGCGACGACGCGAGGCCGAGAGCGAGCCCGATGCCCACGAGAAAAGCGAACCTTGCGTTCGAGCGGCAGGCGCTCATGGCGCGGGACCTTACCACCAAATGGGTCGACTTATTCCTCGTTCCGGATGCCCGCGGTCGCGAGGACGCGCCGCGCCAGCGCGCTCAGGGCGAGGGCCTCGAGGGAGGCCCCCCTCACCCGATCGACCTTCTCGTAGTCGCCGAACGGCGCCCAGCGAGGGTCCTTCGCCAATTGCGTGGAGAATACATCGATCGCGATGCGGCGGTGCGACAGCACGTGGACGAGCGAGCCCCGCGCTTCGAGCCGCGCCGGGTCGAGGCGCAGGCGCGAAGCCAGCTCGGGGGCCGTGTCGAGCAGGGGCGGCTCCCACAGGCCCCCGAAGAGCGCGCCCGGGCGCCTCTTCGCGAGCACCACTGCGTCGCCGACGCGCGCCACGATCGCGACGCGGCTGACGCGAGCGGGAGCCTTTCGCGCCGTCGCCCGGGGCAGCTCGTCCTGCCGGCAGGCGGCGCGGGCGCCGCAGAGGGCGCGAACCGGACACGCCGCGCACGAGGGCGCGCGCGGCACGCACACGGTGGCCCCGAGCTCCATCAAGGCCTGGTTCAGCGACCCCGGGTCCTCGCCCGCGGCGAGCTCTCGCGCCCACTCCCACAGCTTGTGCTGCGCGCCCGCCGAGCGTGGGTCCTCGTCGAGCAAGAGCACGCGGGAGAGCACGCGCGCCACGTTGCCGTCGACGAGCGGCGCGGGCCGAGCGAACGCGATGCTCGCGATCGCGCCCGCCGTGTACCGACCGACGCCGGGCACCGCCCGCAGGGCGTCCACGTCGTCGGGCAAGCGCCCCCGGTGTTCGCTCACGACGTGCTGCGCGCCCTGGTGGAGCAGCCGCGCGCGCCGGTAGTAGCCGAGCCCGCTCCAGATCCGGAGCACTTCGTCGAGCGGCGCCTCCGCGAGCGCGCCGACGGTCGGCAGGGCGGCGAG
>DATIQP010000933.1:0-2076 GCA_035470765.1 Polyangiaceae bacterium
CGCCAGCTCGGTCCACTGGAAGTAGTTCTGCCCCGTCTTGACGAGCCAGTCGACGAACCGCTTCGCCTCGGCGAGGTGCTCGTCGCTCGGCTCGTTGAAGACGTGGAAGTACTCGATCGGGTGCAGCGTGTGCAGCTGCAGACCGCGCACCGCGTACGCCGGCGCGCGCGTGACGTGCAGCGAGGCCGGTACGTGCGGGCGCCCCAGCGAGGGCACGATCTCCTCCATCGGGTGGAAGAACCGCACGCCGAGCTCCTCCAGCAAGGCGTAGGCGCCGAAGGCGAGGCCCTTGGCGTCGTTGGCCACGACGAGAAGGCGCGTCCCGCTCGGCGGGTCCTGCCGCACCAGGGCGTAGCCGCCGGCGGCGTCGAAGCCGGCCTGCGCCCGTGCCGCCGCGCTCGTGGAGAGCCAGATCGTGAGCTTCTTCGAGAAGTCCGGCGCGGCGTCCGTGACGGAAAACGTGCCGCCCCACGACCGGCCCAAGTACGAGGAGAGATCGGCCGCGACGGGCGCCAGCGACGGCTCGCCGCCCGACTCCAGGTAGACGCCGACGTCGCTCGCGTCGAAGGCATCGCCGCGCGCCAGCAGCGCCGAGCCGTCGCACGGCACGACGGCGAGCACCTCGGTGCCGGACGGGTCGCAGGCGAGGGCCGCCGCTACCGTCGCCGCGAGAGCGGTGAGACGGGCGACCGTGACGAGCCGTCGCGGCGTGGCGGAAGCGCGCCTCATGAGGAGGCTCATCTTAGGGCGGGCGCCTGGGCGGCGGGAATAGCCGCGGTATCTCGGGTGTCTCCTCCGCGCCCTTTTTGTCTATGCTGCGCCGCCCCCCTCACTGACGCACATGATCCCCAAGGAGCTGCTCGCAGCGCTACGCACCATCGAGATCCACACGGCGCGGCTCGCCAACGAGAACCTCTCGGGCACCTACACCTCGAGCTTCAAGGGGCAAGGCCTGGCGTTCCGCGAGGTGCGGCCGTATCAGCCGGGCGACGACGTCCGGGCGATCGACTGGAACGTCTCGGCGCGGATGAACGAGACCTTCGTGAAGGTCTTCGTCGAAGAGCGCGAGATGACGGTCATGCTCGTGGTGGATCTCTCGCCGAGCGAGCGCTTCGGCACGAGGCGCGCGCCGAAGGTGCGCGTGGCCTCGGAGGTCGCCGCGCTGCTCGCGTTCAGCGCGATCCGCAACAACGATCGCGTGGGGATGATCCTCTCGACGAGCAAGGTCGAGCGCCTCGTGCCACCGAAGAAGGGCGAGAAGCACGTGATGCGCGTCGTGCGCGAGATCCTCGGGTTCGACTCGAAGGTGAAGCTCCGCAGGACCAAGACGCCGTCGCTCGGCCCGGCGACCGATCTGAAGGGTGCGCTCGAGGCCCTCGTCGGCGTGGCGCGCCGGCGCAGCGTGGCGTTCGTCATCAGCGACTTCTTCGCGAACGGCTACGAGCGCGCGCTGGCGTTCGCCTCGGCCAAGCACGACGTCATCCCGGTCGTGCTGACGGATCCGCGCGACGTGGAGCTGCCGGACGTCGGCCTGGCGACGTTCGAGGACCTCGAGAGCGGCGAGACAATCCTCGTCGACACCTCCGACCCGCGCGTGCGCGCCCACCACGCCACCGCCATGAAGCAGCTCGCGAAGGCCCGCCAGCAGATGTTCAACAAGCTCGGGCTCGACTCGGTGGAGATCCAGACGGGGGGCTCGTTCGTGAAGCCGCTGCAGGATCTTTTCGCGCGCCGCGCGCGGAGGATCCATCGATGAGGCTTACGCCTCTTCTGGTCCTGGCGACCCTCGCGGCAGCGGGCGGCGCGCGCGCCGACGTGTCCGACGCCGGAGCGCCGGCGCGCGTGAACGGCTGCGTCGAGATCATCCCGCAGGGCGCGGTACGACCCGAGGTGACCGAGACGCTGCCCGAGCGCGGCCGGAGCGGCTACGCGGCGACCCTGGTCGTGACCATCCGACACGGCAAGGGCGAGACGGTGCTGCCCAGCGGCCTGTCGCTGCAGTCCTCGTCGGAGGCCGCCGAGCAGATCAAGCAAGCGGGCTGGGTCTTCCCCGATCAGGACGGCAGCGCGGGCGCA
>DATIQP010000934.1:0-21974 GCA_035470765.1 Polyangiaceae bacterium
CTGGCGCCGCGCCGACCGCGCTGAGCTACCCGACGCGCCGGCCCGCGTGCAGCAGCGACTGGAATCGCTCGGTGACGATGAGCGCCTTGGGTTTCGCGCCGTCGAGGCCCAGCGTGTGGAGGTTCTTGGCCATTGGGTGCGTCGAGGTGCCGACGTCCAGGCGGACGCTCCCGGCGGAGCGGATGCGCGGGGGCGCGCGGACGTCGATGTGGGTTCGGACGAGCGCGCCGGCCATCTGGGTGAAGGTGACGAGCGAGACCGCGGGAGCGATGACGCCCGCGCCCAACTCTCCCCTGAGCTCGCAGATGAAATCCCCGCCCAGGGGATCGTGCACGACGCTACGCGCGGTCTTGCCGCGCAGCTCGAAATCGATCGTCGTCACGAACTTCGGGTAGCCCCACAGATCGCGCCCGGCGGCGTTCGCAGCCTCGGTCGTCACCGGGAGGTCGACGACCCACGCGCCCGTGGTCCGCCGCGACGGCGGGAGCATCGTCTCGGCGAGCGGGTGCAAGAGGCCGCGCGTCCCAGCCTTGCGCGCGAAGATCGCCGTGCCGACCTCGTTGTACACGCCCACGGTCGTGCGCCGGTACTCGTAGAACGAGAGGCCCACGAGCGCCTTGTCGCCGCGCCCGCCCGCGGGCTCGAGGCCCATGCCGACGAGCAGCTCCTCCGCGCCTCGCCGGTCGGCTTCGAACAGCGCGAGCACGTTGCTCGCGTCGTAGTAGAGGATCGGCAGCTCGACGAGGCCGGCCGACGTCCGGTGGATGGTGCGCTCGACGTCGAAGAAGGAATCGTTCATCGCGGGTCTCCGTTGCGACCGAGCCGCGCGACGGTCAAGAGGATCTGCTCGTGCAGATCCTCCACCATCGCGAGCCGGTTGATCTGGTTGGTGCCCTCGAAAATCTGCGTGAGCCGCGCGTCGCGCCACGCCTTCTCCACCCGTGCGCCGTGAGTGAGAGCGTGGTTGCCGAGCAGGTCCATGGCGCGGGCGCACACGCGCAGCGCGGTGTCGGTGCCGACGATCTTCGCCGCCGAGGCCTCGCGCTGCAGCGCCTGCGGCCGGCGAGCCGCCGCCCAGACCGTCGCCCGCGCGGCCTGCGTCTCGGCGAGCATGTCGGCGATGGCGAGCTGGACCTCCTGGTAGGCGATGAGCGGCTTGTTCCCCAGCTGCTGGCTGCAAGCGAACTCGATCGCCGCGTCGGTCGCAGCGCGCGCGAGGCCGACGCCCATCGCCGCGACGGGAATGCGTGACATCGTCAGCGTCGCGCGGTTGAGCGCCCAGCCGCCTCGCAGCCCGCCGATCACGCGCTCTCGCGGCACGAAGACGTCGTCGAGCTCGAGCTCCGCCGCTCCCGACGCTCGCATGCCCATCTTCAGCTCGTTGCGCGCGACGCGGAAGCCCTCGGTCCGCGTGTCGACGAGGAACGCGGTCCATGACGCCATGCCTTCACCTTCGAGCGCCGCGAACACGGTCACCCATCGAGCGATGTCGCCGCCGCTGATGAAGCACTTGCGACCCTGGAGCACGAAGCCGTCGCCGCGAGGGCACGCGACGACGCCGGGTCGATGCAGCGACGCGCCGTGGCCGTCCTCGACGTCGGAGCCCGCGGCCGGCTCGGTGATGGCGAAGGCGAACACGTGCGGGTCGCCCGCCAGGCTCGCGCGAAACGCCGGGATCACGACGCGGCGGAGCGCGCCGAGGTCGCCGGAGAGGATCACCGGCGCGACGCCGAGCCCGTGGGCGCTCACGAGGAGCATGAGACCGCCGTCGACGGCCGCGAGCTCCTCGGTCTTGATCGAGGACGCGAGCGCCAGGGGGTACGCGAAGAGGCGCGGATCGGCGCTGCCGAACGGCGCCGGGAGGAGATCCGAGAGCAGCCCTTCGCGGGCGGCGGCGACGAGCACGCGTCGCGAGGCCTCGCCGAGCGAGCCGGGCGCGGCGTGCGGCTCGGCGTCGACGGCGAGCGCCACCGGCGCGAGGTGGCGCTCCGCGAAGGCGCGGAGCTTCCGCCGGTGCAGCGCGACCGCGCGCGGCAGCGTGCGCGTGTCGTGCTCCCAGGGGTCGAGGTCGGCGTAGCGGACGAGGGCGCCGATCAGGGGCGAGAGCTTGCGGAACGCCAGGCGCGGCGACAGCGGCGACGACGGCGGAACGAAGCCGGGCAGCGAGCGCTCAGGCATGGAGCCTCTCCCACTCGGCCGCGAAGAGCTCGAGCTCCGGCGGTGAGCCGGCGAGCACGCGCAGCGCGTTCACGTCGCGCGAGACCTTCTCGAGCCCGGTCTCGCGCATGTACCCGAGGCCTCCAGCGACCTGCAGCGCCGCGTGCGCACCGTCCGCGAGACGCACCGAGACGTCGCCTCGAAACGCCGCGATGCGGCCGATCGCGCGAGCCTGGATGCGCGTGCCCGCGAGGGTCGCGAGCTCCGCGCGCGCTCCGTCGACCGAGCGCCGCGCGCGGCCGAGCAGCGCGGCGACCGCCGGGTGCCGATCGATGGGCTGGCCGCCCTGCCTTCGCTGCGCGGCGAAGCGACGCGCAATCTCGCACGCCCGCTCGACCGAGCCGGTCGCGATCGCGACGAGCGCGAGCATCTGGGCTGCGAGCGCCTCGGCCAGCGCGCCGGTCGGGGCCAGCGCCCCTGCCTCCGGCGAGGTCGCGCGCACTCGGGCGACGGACAGCTCGCCCAGCCCGTGCGCGTGGGGCTCGGCGGAGATCGCCAGCGACGCGCGCGGGTGCCGCTGCCAGCGCATCGCTCGCCCGTCGAACGCGGGCGTCACGAGGGCCGCGGCGCCCGGATCCAGGACGAGCACGCGCTCGGCGCCCGGCGCGTAGACCGCCGAGAGCACCGCGCGGTCGTCGTCGTCGAGCTCCGCGCCGGCGAGCAGGCGAGCGAGCGACGTGCGCCCGAGCCCCAGAGAGCCTTCGATCGCGATCACGGCCGGTGACGCCGTCGCCGCGAGACCGGCCCTGCGCGCGACGACGCGCGCGAGCGCGCGCTGGTGGATCGCCAGCGCCACCCCCGCGTTGGCGCGAGCGATCCGCGTCAGCACCTCCAGCGTGCCCGCCGGTGCTTCGCCGCTCTCGAGCTCTTCCCAGGGCGCGAGCCCCGTCGGCGCCCCGTCGCTCCCCGCGAGGCCGAGCGCCTCCGCCTCGCCGAGGACGCGCGCGAAGACCTTGGCGTCCATCGGGTGCTCGTGCCGCGCGACGTGGGGTGCGAGCGCGTGACGAACGAATCGATCGACCTCGGAGAGGATCGTGGCGCGCTCTTCGTCACGGGCAGCGCCGACGGCTTCCATGACCGTCGAGCCTAGGCCGCCGCGGGTCGATTGGCACGACCGAACGACCGTGCGTCGCTCACCGCGAGGGCTACCTCGACCGTGAGCAGCTCGAGCCACGAGACGCGCGAGCGAGCTCTACCCGCGGTGGGTCTTGGGCCCCGAATCCCTCGCGGTGTCGATCAACGTCGGCGTCTCCGGGTCGTTCGCCACCGCCTCGCCCGCTGCCTTGCCTGCTTCGAGCAGGCGCTCTGCGAAACCGATGAGCGCCGCGTTGGCGGTCGGCTTGAGCCACCGCATCATCTCGGTCGCGTGGCCTCGGTAGAGCGCCACGTCGCCGTTGGCGATCGCCAGGCGCGCGAGGCCTTCGTGGATGTCGCCGGCGAGCGGCGGAAAATCCAGGGTTTCGGCCTCCGCGAGCGCCTCGAGGAGCATCGAGCGCGCCTTCGCCGAGTCGCCGAGGCCGGCCGTCGCGAGCGCGGCGATCCGCCGGCAGCGGATCCGAGGCATCACGATCGGACCCTCCGGACCGTCGCCCACGGCGATGACCTCGTCGGCGACGCGGCGCGCGTGCTCGTGGCGGCCCGCCGCGAGCAGAGCCTCCGCGAGCCCGCTGCCGAGCCACTGGCGCATCAACAGATCCTCCGCCTCGACCGAGGCGTACGCGGGCTCGAGCACCTCGACCGCTGCAGCGGGGTTGCCACGCTCGCGGTGCCACTCGCCGCGCGTGATGGCGAGGCGCGTCTCGTACCGGAAACCTTGCGGGATGAGTCGCTCGAACGCCGCGATGCAACGCTCGAGGCCGAGCACGTCGTGGCAGAGCGCGTACGCAGGGTGGGAGAACACGAGGACCTGGATGTCGGTCGACCAGGAGCCCAGCTGGATGCTCGGGATTTCCATGGTCCGCTGGATCTCGACGGCACGTTCCTCCTCACCGCGGTACCGATGGTGCACGACCTTCGTCGCCTGGACGACGAGTCGCCAGTAGCGAAAGCCCAGAGCGTCGATGGCGTCGCAGTCCTCGTGGACGCGCGGGTCGAGCTGGTTGACGTCGACGAGCACGCGCAACCCGCGCACGCCGGCCTCCGCGAACGCGCGCTCGTCCTCGGTCGCGAGCGCGAGCCGGTCGGCGCGAAAGATGGGGAGGGCCTCCGTGAGGCGCTCGGCCGCCGACCGAAGTCGCCCGTACAGGATGTCGGGCATGGCGTGCGTGACGAGGTGAATGGCCCACGGCACTCGCCCGCGAAAGACGCCGAAGGGCTCCACGAGCTCGACCAGCGCCGCGAGGTCGTCCTTGCGATTCTCGGCGTTGGCGAGCCCCACGGCGTACGACAGCGAGAGCGCGAACGTCGGCATGGCGCGCAGCGGGCTCGGACCTCTCGTCTCGCTGCTCGCGAAGAACCAGCGGATCGTCGCCAGCATGACGCCCAGAAGGAGAGCGAGCGGCTTGCCGAGACCGCGGAGGCGATGCGCGAGCGCCACGCCCGTCTGCTCGCGGAAGTCGCGCACGACGTCGTAGGCGTGGCGGCTGCCCGTCGCCCGGTCGGAGACCCAGCCGGCCGCCAGCAGCATGGCGCGCAGGCCCATCGTCTTGCCGCGCCGCGCGCCGAGCTTCTCTTGCGCCGCGACGGCGGCCTCGAGGGGCGCGATGCAGTCGGCGAGCGCCTGGGCCTCGAAGAGCCGCGTGCCCGCGCGCGCGAGGAGCTCCGCTCCGCGCTGGAGCTCTCCGCCCTCTACGAGGAGGAAGCCGATCTCGGCGTCACGAGCGTCGGCGTCCGGCTCTTGCAAGAGGCGCGCGCCGACGCGCCGCGCGAGCGTCGCTCTGCGCTCGGGGCCGATCCCGCGCAAGAGTGCCTCTCGCGCGCTGTCGTGCCGGAAGCGGTAGCGCTCGCCGTCGGCGACGAGGAAGCCGGCCTCGGAGAGCTTGTCGAGAGACGCGAGCGTCGCGTCGACGGCGCCGCCGCTGCTGTCCGCGCGTGGGCGCTCGGTGGACGCCTCGCCGGCCGCGAGATCGGCGATGAGCTCGAGCGAGGACTCTCCACCCGCGACGGCGAGCGCCTCGCCGAGAGCGCGTGCCTCTCGGGGCAAGGCCGCCACGCCCGCGTCCATTGCGTCCGCGAGCGTTTGCGGCGCTCGATCGATGCGGACGTCCGCAGGGATGACCCATAGCCCGCCCTTGTACTGAACGGTGCCGTCCTCGACGAGCGCACGTACGACCTCCACCGCGTGCATCGGGCTCCCACCCGTGCTCGACGAGAGCTGGCTCGCGAGGCGTGAGGCGTTGGCGACGTCGCCGAACAGCGCACGCACCAAGTGCCCCATCGACGACTCGGACAGTCCCGCCAGCGCGAGCGTGGTGCTCTCGCGCTCGAGCGCGCGTAGCGCGGCCGGCGCGCGCACCTCCTCGCCCGATCGCACCGTCGCGACGAGCATCAGCTTGCTCTCCGGGGCCTGCCGGGCGACGGCCGCGAGGGCGGCGAGCGAGGCTTCGTCGCAGCGCTGCACGTCGTCGATCGCCAACAGGAGCGGTGAGCGCGTCGCGAGGGCGAGCAGGAAGTCGCCGATCGCGCGCTGCACGCGCAGGCGCTCCTCGCCGGGATCCTGCGCGGGCGCGGCGGACCTCTGCGGCGCGTGTCGCGCGAGCGCGGGGAGCACGCGTGACAGGACGCCGAGCGATTCGCCCGCGGCCTCGAGCGCCGTCGCGGGGGACGCCTTGAACAGCGCGCTCGCGATCTGATCGATGCTCGAGAGGGGACGCGGCGACGCGGTCGCGCACGAGACGGAAGCGACGATGGCGCCGGAAACCTTCGCCTCGAGGGCGATCTCGCGGAGCAGGCGGCTCTTGCCGGAGCCCGACTCGGCGCGCACGACCCAGGTCGCGCCCGTCCCGGCGTGCATGCTCGCGATGGCCTCGCGCGCCGCATCGATCTCGGCGTCGCGCCCCACGAGCGGCGCGCTCGCCAGGTATCCGGATCGGACGTCGAGGTCCGCCTCGTCCGGAAGCTGGCCGATGCCGCCTAGGCGCGCGATGACCTCGGCGGCGGTGCCGGGGCGCCCGCTCGGCTCGAAGGAAAGGAGCGCCATCACCAGCTCGTCGAGCGCGTGTGGAATGGGACCCGGCGCGTACGCCGAGGGAGGACGCGGCGCCGCTCTGCCCCACGCGAGGGCGATCTCCTTGAAGCCCTTCGCCTGATACGGCGCGCGGCCGGTCAGGATCACGTAGGCGAGCACGCCGAGCGAGTAGAGGTCGGTCCGGCCGTCGACGGGCATCTCGCGAAAGCCCTCGGGCGCGAGGTACTGCGGCGTACCGGCCACGTCTCCGACGGTGCCGAAGTTGGCGAGGACGCCGAAGTCCATCAGCTTGGCGCGGCCGCTCGCGAGGCGGCGGACGTTCTTGGCGGAGAGGTCTCGGTGAACGAGCCCGCGAGCGTGGATCATGGCGAGCGCCGCCGCGACGTCCCGGAGCAGCTTGCAGGCCTCGACGGGGCCGAGGACGCCCACGTCCTTGAGATCGCTGCCGTCGAGCAGCTCCATCGTGTAAAAGGGCGAGCCCTTGTAGCTGCCGAAGTCGTACACGCCGATGATGCGCGGGTGCCGCAGGCTCGCGAGCACGTGAAACTCGCGGCGGAACCTGAGGCGCGCGACCGCTTCCTCGCCGGCCCCGCCCGTCATGCGCTTGAGCGCGACGTCTCGGTCCTCGACCAGATCCCGAGCGGCGAAGACCTCGCCCATGCCGCCCCGCCCGAGCCGCGTGCCGAGGCGGTAGCGGCCTCCGATCACCACCTCGCTCGGCGTCGCCATGACCTCGCGCTATGGTAGCTGAGACGCGTGAAGTCCTTTGTCCATTCGCTGACCGACACCACCCTCGCCACGTTCTTGCAGCGCGGGCGGCTGTACTCGGATGGCTTCGGCGACCGCCGGCGGATGGCGAGGCTGGTCGAGGGCGTGCGGGACGTGCCGGCGAGCGAGCCGTCCCCCGCGGACGTGATCTGGGAAAAACCGCGCGACGTCCTCGGGTTGCGCGTGCTCCGTGGCTCCTTTCGCTCGCCGCTGGCCGACGAGCTGCCTCCCGAGTCCGAACGCGTGCAGCTCGAGCTCATCCGTCCGGCGCGAGAGCCGGACGCTCCGCTCGCCGTCCTCCTCGCGGCCACCGCCGAGGAGGGCTTCGCGCGACGGCGTGTGTTCGCGGCGCCGCTGCTGCGCAAGGGCGTCGGCGTCGTGATGGTCGAGAACCCGTATTACGGCACGCGCAGGCCGCGGGGTCAGCGCGGCGCCAACCTGGCGTCGGTCGCCGACCAGTTCGCGATGAACCTAGCCACGGTGCTGGAGGTCCGCGCGCTGCTCGCGCACTTGCGCTCCCACCACGGGAGCAAGGTCGTCGTCACCGGGTTCAGCCAGGGCGCCATGATGGCGGCCTTCGCCGCGGTGACCGTTCCGTTCGCGGTGGGCGTCGTGCCCTTCGCCGCGGGGGTCGGCGCACGGCCGATCTTCCTCGACGGCGTGCTCTCGCGGGTCTTCGACTGGGGCGCTCTCGCGCGCGACGAAGGTGGCCTGGCGCAGGCGAAGGAGGTCTTCGCGCGCGCGCTCGAGCCGGTGAGCCTGGCGGCGCACGGTCCGCCGGTGCGACCCGATCTGGCCGTCATTCTCGGCGCCGCGCACGACGCGTTCGTCCCGCGCGCCGAGGTCGAATCACTGCACGCGCACTGGCCCGGCTCGGAGCTCCGGTGGGTAGGAGCGGGTCACGTCACGGGGGCGGTGCTCCACCAGGGGGCGCATCGCCGCGCGATCCTCGACGTCTTCTCGCGCATGTGAGCCGCGCTTCACCGCGGCTCGAGCGCCTGGCGCAGGCGTTCGCCCACCGCGGCGAGCGCGTCGATCCGCTCGGGCGCGTCGAGGCCTGGCTTGGCTTGGACGTGGACCAGACGAGGCGCGAGGGGGCGCAACGCCGTGGAGACCTTGGCTTGCACCTCCGAGTAGCCGCGCGCGTAGCGCACCAGGCCGGCCGCCTCGGGAGCCGCCGAGGCAAGCGACGCGAGCTCGCCGGCGAGCTCCGGTGTGACCGCGCGGTTCAACACGGTCGCGCTCGGCGCGAGGCCCACCGCAGCCATCGCGTCGGCGAGCTGCTGGGCGCGGCGTCCGGAGTCGGCGCGCACGGCGGCCACGAGCAACAGCTCCGTCTCGGGCGCCGCGAGCCACCGCTGCATCCGCTCCACGCGCGCGAGCATCTGCGAGAACAGGCCCTGCGCGAGCGCCACGAAATCCGCGAGATCGAGCAGCAGGCGCGTCCCGCCGATGCGCGCCAGGCCGCCCAGCACGCGCCGCGCGCCGCCGCGCACCGCGTCTCCGAGCGGCCCGCGCCGATCGGCGGTCGAGAGGTGTCGCAGCCAGGTGACCAGCCGCCCTTCGAGGAACGCGGTGAGGCGCTGCGGCCGCCGCAAGAACTCGATCGCGTCGAGCCCCGGGGCGGTGTCCACGATCAGATCCTCGAGCTCGGGGTCGCGCTCGGCCCACTCGGCCACGCGCACGGCGGCGAGCAAGTCCGTCGCGGTGGCCAGGCGATCGGCGAGGGCGAGGAAGAACGAGTTTCGCAGCAGCTTGTCGCGATCCCCGGGATTGTCGCATGTCTCCGCGGCCCAGCGCCGCATGCACGCCTCGGGGCGAAGGATCGCGGCGCGCAGCTCGCCCGCGCCGGGGACGGCGACCTCGACGTCGGGCAGCGTGACCCCGAGCGCTCCCTGGAGACGGCGCGACGGATCGATCCCCAGCAGGCCCACGCGCTTGCCCGCGCGCGCGAGCGCCAGCGCGTAGCCGGCGGCGAGCGTGGTCTTGCCCACGCCACCCGCGCCGAGCAGAACGTGGAGCCTCGCGCTCACCCTTCACCTTCCAGCCATGCGCCGAGCTCGCCCGCGACGAACGCGGCCACCTCGCGCGGGCTCGTGCGCTCCGAGACCGCGAGCATTTCGTCGGCCGACAGCGTGCCCCACCGCGTCGCACCTTCGAGGCCGCGCCGGAGCTCGGCCTCGTGCGTCACGCGATGGCGCAGCTCGGCGTGCAGCGTCTCCAGGCTCTCGCGCGACGGCGTCGAGAGGTCCTTGCCGAGCTCCGCCAGCCAGGGCGGGCTGGCTTCGTCGCTCGTGAAGCGCGTGACGCTGCGGTTGACCACCGCCACGAGCGGCGCACGACCGAGCGCGCGCGTCGCGCGCGGCACGAGCTCCAGCGTCTCTTCCATCGCGAGCTCCTCGGGCAACGCGACGACGAAGGCGCCCGTCCAGGCCGGATCGCCCATCATCGACGCGACGCGCTCGACCTCTCGCCGCAGCAGCCCGCCCGCTCCCATGGACGTCAGCGTCTCGGAGAGATCGAGCAGGCTCACCCCGTGGCCGGTCGCAGGCGCGTCGACCACGACGCGATCGAAGCGCAGGCCGGCCTCCTTCTCTGCGAGCGTGGTGAGCCACCAGAGCTGGCCCAAGAAGAGCATCTCCGCGACGCCGGGCGCGGCCTCGATGAGTCGCCGCAGGCTCGCGCCGTGCACCACGTGGCGGTAGAAGAAGCCGACCTTGAGGTGATCGACGAAGTACGCGCGCAACGCCTCGTCGAGTTCGTAGTTGGCGACCATCACGCCGGGCGCCACTTCGCAAGGCGTCGTGCCGGCGGGCGGGAGACCGAACCACGGCGCGATCGCCTCCGCGACCGCCCACTCGAACACGAGCACGCGTTCTTTGCGCTCCGCCAGCGCGAGCGCAAGCGCCGTGCTGACGGTGCTTCGCCCCACGCCGCCCTTGCCGAGGACGAAGACGATGCGCGGGAGGTCGAGCATGCGCAGGGTCAGGGGCAAATCGCGCGCCACGCGCTCGCATCCGGCCTTCGTCGGGACTAGCATCGGGCCGCATGGCGAGGGTACTGCTGAGCCCGGCCCAGGTGGGCGCCGTCGCGCTGCGCAATCGGGTCGTGATGGCGCCGATGACGCGGCGACGGTCGAGCCCCGGCAACGTCCCCGGCTCGCTCGCCGCGACCTACTACGCGCAGCGCGCGTCGGCGGGTCTCCTCGTCAGCGAGGCCGCGCTCGTGTGCGCCGAGGGCGCGAGCTACCCCGGGTCGCCCGGCATCTACGACGACGCGCAGCTCGAGGTGTGGCGCGCGATCGCGAGCGCGGTGCACGCGCGGGGCGCGCCGATGTTCCTGCAGCTCTGGCACGCGGGGCGGTTCTCCGATCCCGAGTTCCTGGGCGGGGCTCTGCCGGTCGCTCCGTCGCCCATCGCCATCCGCGGCGACGTGAAGACGGCGAGCGGGGCCAGGCCCTTCGTGACGCCGCGCGCGCTCGACGCCGGCGAGCTCCCGGGCATCGTGCGGCTCTTCGCGGAGGGCGCGCGGCGCGCGAGGGCGGCCGGCTTCGACGGCGTCGAGGTCCACGCGGCGCAGGGTTACCTGATCGATCAGTTCCTACGCGACGGCGCGAACCAGCGCGACGACGCCTACGGAGGCTCCGTCCCGCGCCGAGCGCGCCTCTTGCTCGAGGTCGTGGACGCGGTCGTCGCGGCGTGCGGGGCGGATCGCGTGGGCGTGCAGCTCTCTCCCGCGAGCACGCTCGGCGACATGAGCGACTCCGATCCGGACGAGACCTTCGGCTTCGCGGTCGACCGCTTGAGCGAGCGCGGCCTCGCGTACCTGCACGTCTTCGAGCCGCTCGGCTCCGGCCCGCGCTGCTCGCCGGCCCTGCGCCGCAAGTTCCGCGGCGCGTTCATCGCCAACGGCGGCTACGCCGCCGCGAGCGCGGAGGCCGCGATCGCCGGTGGCGAGGCGGACCTCGTTTCGTTCGGCCGCCCCTTCATCGCCAACCCCGATCTCGCCGAGCGGATCGCCGAGGACGCGCCGTGGGCGACGCCCGACCCGTCGACGTTCTACGGAGGCGACGCGCGAGGCTACACGGACTACGCGCCGTACTCCGCGCATGGCTCCCCTCCGCGATGACGACGGACGTCACGCGCCGCGAGGTCTGGGGGAGCATGCTGCTCTACCCGCGTCACACGCTCCCGACGGCGGCGGCGCCGGTGCTCGTCGCGTCGTCGCTCGCGCACCGCGACGGCGTCTTCGCGCTCGGCCCTGCGCTGCTCGCCTTCGTCGCGGGCTGGCTGGTCCAGCTCGGCGGCGTGGTGACCGACAACTACAACAACCTGCGCCGCCACGGCGACGACCGCGAGCACCCTCGCTTCGTCGAGGCGCTGCGCGAAGGCGTGATCACGTTCGGCCAGCTCCGCGCCGCCATCGCGGGCTGCTACGTCATCGCGCTGCTCGTCGGCCTGTACCTCGTCCACGTCGGCGGCGTCGTCGTGCTCGCGGTCGGGCTCGCGAGCATCGCCGCCAGCCTCCTGTACTCGTCGGGTCCGTTCCCCCTCGGCGATCGCATGGGCCTCGGTGATCCGCTCTTCTTCGTCTTTTTCGGCCTCGTCTCGGTCATGGCGACGTACTACGTCGAGGCGGCGAGTCACGCGCACGGCGCGGCCTTCGCCGTCGTGCACCGCGAGGGCGTCACGGCCACGTCGCTCGTCGCGAGCTTGCCGATGGCGGCGCTCATCACCAACATCCTCGTCATCGACAACATCCGCGACCTCGAGTTCGATCGCGAGAAGAACGAGCGCACCCTCGCCGTGATCCTCGGCGCGCGCGGGGCCCGCGTCGAGTACGCCGCGCTGCTCGCGCTCGCCTACGTCGTGCCGCCCGCGCTACTCGTCTTCGCGGGCTTCCGGCCCTGGATCTTGCTCCCGCTGCTGTCGCTCCCTTACGCGATCGTCGTCGCGCGACAGGTCTTCGGCGCCCGCACCCACGAAGAGCTCATCCCGATGACGCCGCGCGCGGGGCAGGTGCTGATGCTGTACGCGGTGCTCTTCGCGCTCGGCCTCGTTCAGTCCGCGTAGAGCAGGAACGGCGCCCGCTTCGCGCGGAAGGCGGCGAGGTCCACGTCCCAGAGCCGCGTGATGTCGGCGGCGGTCTTGCCCTGTCGAACGGCGTCGAGCGTGGCCTGGCTGCCGAGGATCGCGGCCATCTTGTCGAGCTTCCACGCGGACGGATACGCGGCGTGGAGGGCGACGGCGATCGCCATGCCCGTGCGGAGCGGGTCGAACGCGGAGCGATCGGTGACCGCGACCTTGACGCCGTGGCACGTCTCGCCGCGGTAGACGGACGAGTCCGGCGCGAAGGTCGCGGGGGCGAAAGCGACGCCGCCGAGCCCGTCCGCTGCGAGGGAGCGCGCGAGCGCGTCCCCGTCGATCCACGGGGCGCCGAGCTGCTCGAACGGCACCGGCGTCCCGCGGCCCACGGAGAGGTTGGTGCCCTCGAGCAGCCCGAGGGCAGGGTAGAGGACCACCTCCGCCACGGTGCGCAGGTTGGGCGACGGGCTGACCCACGGCAGGCCCGTCGAATCGAAGTACTGGCTGCGCCGCCAGCCGCGCATGCGCACGATCTCGAGCCGCTCGCCCGTCTGGTCCTCGGCGGCGAACAGACGCGCGAGCTCGCCCATCGTCATGCCGTGGCGCACCGGGATCGCGGCGTGGTTCACGAACGTCGCCGGCCCGGAGAAGATCGGCCCCTGCACGTCGACGCCGTCGAGCGGGTTGGGGCGGTCGAGCACGACGAAGCGGAGCTTGTGCTCTGCGGCCACGCGCATCGCCCGGCGCATGGTGGACGCGTAGGTGTAGAAGCGGACCCCCGCGTCCTGGAGATCGAAGACGAGCGCGTCCAGGCCGTCGAGCACCGCCGGCGGCGGCGCGAACCGATCGCCGTAGAGGCTGTAGACCGGCACGCCGTCGTGCTCCGAGTCGCCGATCGTGGCGTCGCGGTCTGCGGACAGCCCGTGCTCGGGCGAGAAGAGCGCGGCGAGCTTGAGCTCCGAGGTGCCCTCGAACGCGTCGATCGCGCTCGTGCCGTCGCGGCCGCGCGCGCTGGTGTTCGTGACGAGGCCGACGCGCGCGCCGCGCAGCCCCTGGAAGTGCTCGTCGCGGACGACGTCGAGCCCGGGCATGACCTCGGTCGCCTGGATCGCGAGCGCTCCGACCTGGGCGATGAGGGGGTTGACCTGGCCCTTGCCGTCCGGGTGCACGCGGTTGCTCAAGAAGACCACGAAGAGGTCCTTGTCGGGATCGATCCACAGCCCGGTGCCGGTGAAGCCGCCGTGGCCGAAGGCGTGCTCCGAGAACGTCCACGGCCCGTCGTGCGGCTTGTTCTTCGCGTAGGCGCTGTCGGCGTCCCAGCCGAGAGTGCGGCCGCCGAGGGATGAAGGCTGCCGCGCGAAGAAGACATCGGCCGTCCGGCGCGAGAAGACGCGATGGCCGTCGAGCTCGCCGCGGCCGAGCATCGCGCGAGCGAAGCGGGCCAGATCGTCGGCGGTCGAGAAGAGGCCCGCGTGGCCCGCGACGCCGCCGAGCGCCCACGCCCGCGGATCGTGCACGTCGCCCACCATCCACGCGCCTTCGCGCTGCTCGGTCGGCGCCGCCCGCTTCTTGAGATCGGGAGGCGGCAAGAAGCCCGTCTCCTTCATGCCCAGCGGCGCGAAGAGCTCGCGCGCGGCGAAGGTGGCGAGGTCGTCGCCCGTCACGCGCCGCACCACCTCCCCGAGGACGATGAAGCCCACGTCCGAGTAGATGAAGCGTTCGCCGGGCCGCGCCGCCATCCTGCGGGTCGCGACGCGCCGCATCGCCTCTTGCCCGCCGTGCGCGAAGTCGTCGACCGGGGTGTCCGCCAGAAGGCCGCTCTCGTGCAGCAGCAACTGACGGATCGTGAACGGAGGCAGCGTCGCGAGCTCGGGCACGTACTTGGACGCGGGCGCATCGAGCGCGACCTGCCCGCGCTCGACGAGGATCATGATGCTCGTCGCGGTCGCGATGGGCTTGGTCAGCGAGGCGAGGTCGAAGAGCGTGTCCTCCGTCATGGGCGCCCGCTCCGGCTCGATCGAGCGGGAGCCGTACGCCCGCCGGAATAGGACCTCGTCGCGGCGTCCCACGACGACGACGCACCCCGGGAGCTTGCCGTCTGCGATCGCGGCTTCGATGGGCACGCCGAGCGCAGCGAACGGATCGTCGGGCGGGAGCACGGCCGCGGCGGGCGCGGCGGGAGGCGAGGGCTTGGCCTTCGGCGCGACCACCGCCGGTGGCGGCTTCGTCGCCGCGCAGGCCACGATGAAGAGCAACAGGAGCCAGACGACCGAGCGCCTCACGTCACCCTGGAATGGTACCCGCTTGCGCCCGCGCGCGCGAACGCCCGGCGAATGGTAGGCTGCCGGCCGTGCAAGAGCGCCCCTTTTCCATCGAGAACGTGGCGGGCCGGCTCGTCGAGTGCCGTATCCGCTCCCCCATCGATTTGCCGCAAGTCGCGGCGTTCGCCGAGCGGCTGCGCGTCGTGCTCCCGGCCGCGGCGAAGGACGGGAAGGCCGTCATCTGCGTGGACCTGCGCGCGGCGAACGTGTTCCCTCCCGAGGTGGCCGACGGCTTCACCTCCATCATGCGCTCCGACAACGCCCTGCTCGAGCGGAGCGGCTTCCTCGCCGGCGAGAGCGCCCTCTTCGGCTTGCAGGTCGAGCGCCTGATCCGCGACGCCCAGAACCCGGCCCGCCGCGCTTTCCGGGACGTGGCGGCACTGCGCAGCTGGCTCGGAGAGGTCCTCACGGCGGCCGAAAACTCGAGGCTCGCGGCCTTCCTCGAAAGCACTTCTTAACAGGAAGAATCCGGCATCGTCTGGCATCTTTTGCCGCAACCGGCCCACGGTTCCAGGCATCAGCTTGACGGGGCCCAACCGCGTGCCTACCAACCGTTCGCCCATGCTACGCCCTCTCGGCCTCGTCCTCTCCTTCGCCCTCGTCGCAGCGTGCCACCCGCCCTCGGACGCGGGAGGCTCGGGGGCCGACAAGCCGTCGTCCGCCGCGCCGATTCACGTGCAGACTGCGCTCGTCGCCGAGCGGCCGATGCCGGACTACGTGACCCTCACCGGCACGCTTCGAGGCAACCAAGAGTCGGACGTCGCGGCGGACGCGCCCGGCAAGGTCGTGCAGACGCTCGTCGAGCGCGGCCAGAGCGTGAAGCGCGGGCAAGTGCTCGTCACGCTCGACGCGCGCGGGGCGGCGCTCAGCGCGAGCGCGGCCGAAGCGCAGTCGAAGGTCGCCGAGAGCCTCTCCGATGAGGCGAAGCGCGAGTGCGACCGCGTGAAGCACCTGCTCGAGACGAAGGCGATCTCGCAGGCCGAGTACGACCGTCAGATGTCCGACTGCACGGCGAAGGAGTTCTCGGCGCAGGCCGCGCAGGCGCAGTCGCAGTCCGCGGTGAAGCTCATCGGCGACTCGCGGGTCCGCGCGCCGTTCGACGGCGTGGTGGGCGAGCGCTTCGTCAACGTCGGTCAGTACGTCGGCGCGACGACGAAGGTCGTGTCGATCTACGAGCCCGACCCGCTCCGCCTGCAGCTCACCGTGCCGGAGGCGGACCTCGCGCTCGTCCGCATGGAGATGAAGATCGGCTTCTCGGTCGCGGCGTTCCCCGAGGACACGTTCGAGGGCACGGTTCGGTTCATCAGCCCCAACGTGCGCGAGGCGACGCGGGATCTCGTGGTCGAGGCCGTCGTCCCGAACCCGGACGGCAAGCTGAAGCCCGGCATGTTCGCCGTGGCGAAGGTCGCGCTCGGCGAGCACCCGCACCCGGTCCTCCCGAACGGCGCGCTCGTCAAGGACGACACCGGCGCCCGCGCGTTCGTCGTCGTGGGCGGTCAGGTCCAGGAGCGCGTCCTCCAGCTCGGGTCGACCCAGGGCGACGACGTCGCCATCTTGAACGGCGTCAAGGCGGGCGAAGCCGTCGTGCTCTCTCCGGGGGTGGACGTCCACGACGGCGCGAAGGTGCAGTAATGCAGTGGCTCGCAGCACTCTGCGTGAAGCGGCCGATCTTCGCGTCGGTGCTCATCCTCGTCCTGTGCGTGATCGGCCTCGCCGGTTACGCGCAGCTCGGCGTCGACCGATTTCCGAACATCGACTTCCCCGTCGTCGTCGTGACGACGACCCAGCCGGGCGCCGCGCCGGAGGACATCGAGACCGAGATCACCGACAAGGTCGAGGAGGCCGTCAACACGATCAGCGGCATCGACGAGCTCCGGTCGATCACGACCGAGGGCGCCTCGCAGGTCGTCGTGACGTTCGTCATCGAGAAGGACGTCAACATCGCGGCGCAAGAAGTCCGCGACCGCATCAACACGGTCATCCCGCAGCTTCCGAAGGACATCGACCTGCCCATCGTGCAGAAGCTCGACCCGGACGCGGCGCCCATCCTCTACTACGCGCTCCGCAGCGACAACCACAGCGTGCGCGAGACGACCGAGCTCGCCGACAAGCGCGTTCGCCGTTCGCTCGAGTCGATCGACGGCGTCGGCCAGGTGCAGCTCCTCGGCGGTCGCAAGCGTCAGATCAACGTGATGCTCGACCCGATCAAGCTGCGCGGCGCGGGCGTCACCGTGCTCGACGTGCAGCGCGCGATCGCGGCGCAGAACCTCACGATGCCCGGCGGGCGCGTCGAGACCGGCCCCGGCGAGCTCACCGTCCGCATCCACGGGCGCGTCACCGACCCGAACCAGATCGCGGATCTCGTGATTCGCCGCGCGGAGCAGCACTCGATCACTGTGCGCGACGTCGGTGAGGTGCAGGACTCCGAGGAAGAGGCGGATTCGGCCGCCATCCTCAACGGCACGCCGACCGTCTTGCTGGCGCTCCGCAAGCAATCGGGCGCGAACACGGTGCAGGTCGCCGACGCCGTCAAGCAGCGCATCGAGGACATCAAGAAAGCTCTGCCCGCCGGCTACACGCTCACGTCCGTACGCGACGAATCGGGCGTCATCCGCACGAGCGTCGACGCGGTCCGCGAGCACCTGATCGTGGGCGCGCTGCTCGCGGCCGTCGTCGTCTTCCTCTTCCTCGGCAACTTCCGCAGCACGATCATCGCCGCCATCGCCATCCCGACGAGCATCATCGGTACGTTCGCGACGATGTGGTGGGCCGGCTACACGCTCAACACGATCACCCTCCTCGCGCTCGCCCTGGCGGTCGGCATCGTCATCGACGACGCCATCGTCGTGCTCGAGAACATATTCCGGCACATCGAGGAGAAGGGCGAGACGCCGATGAAGGCGGCGGTCTCGGCGACCAAGGAGATCGGGCTCGCCGTCATGGCGACGACGCTCTCTCTCATCGCCGTCTTCTTGCCCGTCGCGTTCATGGGCGGCATCCCGGGCAAGTTCTTGCGCTCGTTCGGCGTCACGATGGCCTTCGCGATCGCCGTCTCGATGCTCGTGAGCTTCTCGCTCACGCCGATGATGTCCTCGCGCTGGCTCAAGGAGCACGAGGCGAACTACAAGACGCTCGGCCAGCGCGTCGTCGACGCGTTCTATCGCCCGATCGAGCGCGCCTATGGGCGCATCTTGGCGTTCCTGATGAACCGCCGCTGGATCGTCGTCGTCGCGGGGCTCGCCACGCTCGGATCGTGCGCGCCGCTCGCGATGAAGGCGAACAAGGGCTTCTTGCCGGTGAACGACGAGGCGCGCTTCCAGGTCACGGTGCGGACGCCCGAGGGCACGTCGCTCGAAGAGACGCGCATCGCGACCGAGCGCCTCGCGCGCGACGTCCGCGACAACCCCAACGTGAAGCTGACCGTGACGACCGTCGGCGACGACGCGGCGCACACGCACAACCTCGCCACGATCTACATCCTGCTGACGCCGCCCGAGGGGCGCACCATCACCCAGAACCAGATGATGGACTGGACGCGCAAGAACGTCGTCGCGAAGCAGCCGAAGAACTACCGCATCAACGTCGGCGAGGTGCCGATGTTCGGCGGCGGCGGATTCTCCACCGCGCGCGTCCAGTACACCGTGCGTGGTCCCGACTTGAAGAAGCTCGAGGAGGTCGCGACCGACGTCGTGAACAAGATGAAGCAGGTGCCCGGCGCGGTCGACGTCGACTCGTCGCTCATCGTCGGCAAGCCCGAGATCGGGGTCTTCATCGACCGGCAGCGCGCCGCGGATCTCGGCGTGCAGCCGATGGACATCGCGAACGCGCTCCGCTTGCTCGTCGAAGGCGAGCAGGTCTCGAACTACGAAGAGCACGGTGAGCAGTACGAGGTGCACGTCCGCGCCGCGCGCCAGTACCGCGCCGACGAGGAGGGCTTGCGTCTCCTGACGGTGCCCTCGTCGAGGCTCGGGCAGGTCCCGCTCGCCGACGTCGTGCACCTCGGCCACGGCACCGGCCCCGCGCGCATCGACCGGTTGAACCGCGAGCGCCAGGTCACGCTCCTCGCGAACGCCGCGCCCGGCTACGGCGACGGGCAGATGGCGCAGGAGATGCAGAAGATCCTCGACAAGGAGCACATGAGCGCGGGCTACGTGGCCGCCGCGACGGGCCAGACGCGCGAGATGGGGCGCGTCTTCAAGGCGTTCTTGCTCTCGCTCGTCCTGTCGTTCGTCTTCATGTACCTCGTGCTCGCGGCGCAGTTCGAATCGTGGCTGCACCCCATCACGATCCTGCTCTCGCTGCCGCTCACGCTGCCCTTCGCCTTCATCAGCATCATCCTGTTCAGACAGGCGATCGACATCTACTCGGTGCTCGGCATCCTCGTGCTCTTCGGCGTGGTGAAGAAGAACGCCATTCTGCAGATCGACCACACCAACCAGCTGCGCGCCGCGGGGATGGAGCGCCTTCCGGCGATCCTGCAGGCCAACCGCGACCGCTTGCGGCCGATCCTGATGACGACCGCGGCGTTCGTCGCCGGCATGATCCCGCTCGTGCTCTCGCGCGGCGTGGGCGCCGGCTTCAACCGCGCGACGGCGGGCGTCGTCGTCGGCGGGCAGGTCCTGTCGCTCTTCTTGACCCTGGTCGCGACGCCGGTGGCCTACTCGCTCCTCGACGATCTGTCGCAGGCGGTGCGGCGGCTGTTCCGGATGAAGCCCGCCGAGCCCGAGGTGCTGCCGGCGGTCGAGGGCGAGGCGGCGCGCGCCGCCGAGTGACCTTCGCTCAACGCTTGACGAAGACCCAGGGGCCGCCGTCGCTGCTGCTCGCGCCGCTGCCCCAGCGTCCGCGCAGCACGCCGTTGGGCTCGAGGGTGAGCTCGGCGCGACCGGAGGTGCCGCCTTCCGTCCAGGTGCAGTCGAGCTCGCTGCCCCGCCTCTGACAGTCCATCGTCCCGCGCCCGTAGTCCACGTGCACGTCGGGGCTCGCCTCGCGCAGCGTCGCGGGACCCCAGTTCGTGTCATAGACGCCGTCGAGGCTCGCCGCGCTCGCGCCGATGCGCGCGAGCGGCCAGCTCCCGCCGCCGGTCGCGCTTGCGCCGGTGCCCCACGTCCCGTCGTAGCCGCCGTCGCCGCGCGCGACGAAGACCGCGTGGCCCTGCGAGCCGCTCTCGGTCCACTCGCACTCGAGCCGGTCGGCGTCGCTCGTACACGTGAGGACGCCGTTCGGGTAGCTCCCCGAGACCCGTCCTCCGCCGTCGCTTCGCAGGTGCACGAGCCCGTGATCGGACGCGAAGTCAGCCTCTTCGCGAGCGGCCCTCGGCCGGCGCGACGCGCCCGGCGTTCCGGTCACCGTGGGCGCCGGAGGCGGAGGCAATGCCAGCGGCACGGACACCACCGCAGGGGGTGTGGTCCGCGCACACCCGAGCCATCCCGCCCCGAGGAGCGCGGCGACGCACAGGCGTGCGTGAATCCGGGCCATACATCGGGTTGTACGGCCCGGCTCGGAATTCGATTCCCGTCAGCGCGCTTCTTTGGGCGGAGAGATGATGATCTCGACGCGCCGGTTGTTGGCGCGCCCCTCGGCCGTCGAGTTGTCGGCGATGGGCCGCGCCGCGCCGATGCCGGTCGCCGTGATGCGACCCGGCTCGACGCCGCGCGAGACGATGTACGAGCGCACCGAGTCGGCGCGCCTCTGCCCGAGGTCCAGGTTGGACTGCGCCGAGCCCTGGTTGTCGGTGTGCCCTTCGACGATGATGTCGCGGTCCTTCTGGGCCTTGAGCGCCTCGGCGACCTCGTTGAGCTTGATCTGGGCGCCCGGCAGGAGCTCCCACTTGCCCGAAGCGAAGAGCACGTTGCCGGTCAGCGTGATGACCATGCCGCGCTGCTCGTCCTTGATCGCGGCGATCTTGGCGAGGTCCTCGATGGCCTGCTTCATCCGCCGCTCGGCCTCCAGGCGCGCTTGGCGCTCCTTCTCCGCGTCGGCGCGCGCTTGCTCGGCCTTCTGCCTCTCGGCGTCGGTCATCTGCTTTTGCTTGTCGAGCTCGGCCGCGCTCAGCTGGCGCTGCTTCTCCATGTCGGCTTGCTGCTGCGCGAGCTTCTGCTGGTAGTTCTCGAGCTGCTTGCCGGTGAGCGCGCGCATGTCCTTGTCGGCCTGCTCGTAGCTCTGGCGCGCGAGCGTGATCTCCGTCTGCGCCTCGGCGTACTCGGCCTTGCGCTGAGCGACGTACGAGAGGTCCTACGTGTCGGGCGAGACGCCCTCGTCCTTGAACTTCGCCTCGGCGGCGTCGAGCGCCTGCTTGGCCTCGTAGAGCTGCGTCGGCTGCAGCTCCTTGGTCTTGCCCGCGGCGGCGCGGTTGTAGGCGGTGCGCGCCGCGACGAGCTCGTCGGGGGGCATCGTGGTGCCGCACGCCAAGAGCACGGCGGAGAGAATCGTGATGAGCAGGGAGCGTGTGCGTGTCATCTTCATGGCGGTCCTCACTTCCCCAGCTTCTTTCGCATGTTCGCCACTTCGTCCTGCGCCTTCTGGGCGTCGGCCTTCTCGGTGCGCTCCTTGGCGAGGGCGACCGCGAGCTCGGCGTCTGCCTTCGCGCGCATGAGCACCATCTCGGCGCGGTGATTGTCGCCGCTTGCGATGAGGTTCTTGGCCTCCGTGATCTGGTCGGTGGCGTATTTCAAATGGAGCGTCGCCTGTGGATCCTTGTCGGCGCCGACCTCTTGAGCGCCGCGCACTGCGGCCTCCGTCTGGGTCTGCGCTTCCTTGGGCTCGGGGTAGCTTCCACCGCACGCCACGCCCAGCGAAGCCGCTGCGATGGCCGCGAAACAAAGAATGGATCGGTTCATGGCCTGACGATGAAACTCCCTCGACGGCCGATCGGTCAAGTGGCCAAGAAGTCCGCTTTTTCCACGATTTCCTTGAGAAGGCCTAGGCCGGCGGCGCAATACAAGCCGTCCTCGATGCGCTCGTCGAAGGAGTAGCGCACCGTGCACACCGAGCGCGTCACGGGTTTGCCGTCCTCGCCGAGGCTCGTCTCCTTGCGCACGCGGCCGAGCGCCGCGAAGATGGGGCAGTTGCCGTACTCGTAGAGGTGGTGGAACGCGGCGTCGAGGCCGACGCTGCCGAGGTTGGCGACGAAGAGGCTGGCGTACATCGGATCGCCGTGGATGAAGAACCCCGGCAGCAGGTTCCAGTCGTCGAGCCAGCGCACCAGCCACACGAAGAAGCGTACGAACGGGCTCGGCAACGCGAGCACCAGCCCCAGCTCCTTGTCGGTGCGTGTCCGCTCGCTCGTCTTGCTCTCGGCGACTCCGCCGCGCAGCGTCTCCATGCTCGCGGCGAAGTCGGCTTCCGGATCGAACTTGCGCTTGGCGACGGTGAGCGGCGCCGAGTCGTCCATCGAGCGCTTGGCGGAGAACGCGATCCAGATCCCGTCGCGCTGGTAGACGCGCCCGCCCATGGTGAAGC
>DATIQP010000935.1:0-2384 GCA_035470765.1 Polyangiaceae bacterium
TGCGAGAAGGTGTGCCCGGTGCAGGATCAGCCCGCGGTGTACGTGACGAGCGTCGGCGAGTCGCGCAGCAAGACGAACGTCATCCTGCTCGAGAACACCAAGTACACGTGATCAAGCCTGCGCGCGACGGCGCAGCAGGACGACCGCCGCGGGTGGGAGCAAGACCAGCGTCGCCAGCGTCGAGGTGATCAATCCGCCAATCACCGTGAGGGCGAGCGGCCGCTGCAGCTCCGCTCCCGCGCCCACGCCCAGCGCGAGGGGCGCGAGGCCCGCGAGGGTCGCCAGCGTCGTCATGACGATGGGCCGCACGCGCCTCAGGCCCGCCTCGCGCACCGCCTCGCGCGGAGGCTCCCCGATCTCGACGCGGCGCTCGGCCTCCTCCAGCAGGAGCACGCCGTTCTTCACCACGAGGCCGACGAGCAGGACGGAGCCCATGAGGGAGGAGGCGTTGAGCGGCGTCTGGGTCACCCAGAGCGCCAGCAGCCCGCCGAGGACGGCGACCGGGATCGTCGCCAGCACGAGCGCCGCGGTGCGCAGGCGGCGGAACTGCGCGGCGAGGACGGTGAGGACCAAGAGCACGGCGATCGCCCCCACGCGCACCAACTGACCGAGCGTCGCGCGCTCGGCCTCGGCCTGGCCTCCGAGCACGACGCGGTAGCCGGGCGGGAGCGGCGTGGCCTTGGCGACGGCGTCCACGTCGTCGGCGACCGAGCCGAGATCGCGGTCTTCGTGGTCGGCGGTCACGGCCACCATGGGTTGCAGACCCTCGTGGAGCAGAGCGGCCTCCGACGCCGTCCCGCGGATGTCGGCGACGGCGCGGAAGGTCGAGATTCGCTCGCCCCGGGCGAGGGGCAGGTCGAGGACGCGGGCGCGGTCGTACCGGACCGGGTTGGGGTAGCGCGTCCGGACGCCGATGAGCCGATCGAAGCGCTGCAACGAGCCCACGACCTGCCCGTGCAGCGCGGTGTCGAGCTCGCTCTGGAGGTCGTCGGCGGTGACGCCGAAGCGCGCCGCGGCGTCGCGATTGACCGCGAAGCGGAGCTCGGGGACGGCGAGCTCCTGACCGTCGTAGAGATCCACGACGCCGGGGACGTGCTCGGCGCGCGAGGCGATGTCGCGGGCGACGGCGTGGAGCTTCGCGTAGTCGGGGCCGAAGACCTTCACCTCGATGGGCCGCGGGTTGCCCGCGAGATCGTTGAGCACGTCCTGGAGTACCTGCACGAACTCGACGCGCGCCTCGGGGACCTTCCGCGCGGTACGCTCGCGCAGGTCGGCGATGACGTCGTCGACCGAGCGCTCGCGCTCGGAGCGGGGACGCAACCGGACCATGATGTCGCCGCGGTAGGCCTGGGTGGCGGTGGCCGGGCCGAGCTCCGCCCCGGTGCGGCGCGCGAACGTCAGCACCTCGGGCGTCGCGGAGAGCTCGGCCTCGATGGATCTCGCGTACACCTCGGTGGACTCGAGCGACGTGCCCGCGGGCAAGAAGTAGTCGAGCACGAACGCGCCTTCGTCCATCGTCGGCAAGAAGCCGCGGCCCAGGCGAGGCGCCACGAGAGCCCCCGCGGCGAGGACGGCGCAGAGGACTACGGGGGCGAGCCACGCGCGTCCGAGGGTCAGCCCCAGGACGCGATCGTACGCCGCGTCGAGGCGCGAGGGTCCGTTGGCCTGCTTGCGCGCGGCGAGGGCGCGGGTCGCCGCCACCGGCACGAGGACGAGCGCGACGGCGAGAGAGACGAGGACGGCCGTCGTCAGGGTGAAGGCGAGCGCGCGGAAGAAATCGCCCACGACCCCGTCCAAGAAGGCGAGCGGCACGAAGACGACGACCGTGGTGAGCGTCGTCCCGATGACCGCCGGAGCGAGCTCGCCCGTCCCGCGGGCGGCCGCGACGCCGGGCTCGTCGCCGAGATCGCGACGGCGAGCGATCGCCTCGACCATCACGATCGCGTCGTCGACGACGAGCCCCACCGAGACGGCCATGCCGCCGAGCGACATCAGGTTCAGCGTCTGGTGTGCGAGCCGCATGAGGACGAAGCTGATGGCCAGCGTGACCGGGACCGAGACGCCCGCCAGCGCTCCGGCCCGCGGATCGCGCAAGAAGAGGCCGATCACCGCCCCGCAAAGGAGGATGCCGAGGACGATCGCGTCGCGCACGCTGGCCATCGACTCGGTCACGAGGGCGGCCTGGTCGTAGACCGGGTCGACGTGGACGCCCGCGGGCAGGCTCGGACGCAGCGCGGCGACGGCCACCATGGCGCCCCGCACGACGTCGGGTGTGCTCGCGCCAGGCAGGCGCGCCACGCTGACGCCGACCGTCTCGCCGCGCGGGCCGCCGATGCGCACCATGCGATCCGACGCGCCCTCCACGACCTCGGCCACCGACGAGA
>DATIQP010000936.1:0-2107 GCA_035470765.1 Polyangiaceae bacterium
AGCAGCTTCTCCAGGCCCGCGCGCGCGCTCGCCTCGTCGTCGACCACCAGGACTCGTGCTTTCTTGTGCGTCATAGGTACCTGCCCCACGGCTTGCGCCGCGATGGTTTCACTCCGGTTCGAGGGGGAGGGATACGCGGAAAATCGTCCGCCCCGAGCCACTCTCCACGCTCACATCGCCCCCATGATCGGTGACGATGCGATGCACGATGGGGAGCCCCAACCCCGTTCCGCTCGGTTTGGTTGAAAAGAAGGGATCGAAGATAGGGGCGTCCTGGTCGGGTAGGCCAGGGCCATCGTCTTCGATCTCGAAGATGACGCGCCTGGGCTGCCGGCGCACGCGCAAGGTCACCGTGGACCCGCCGCCGGACGAAATGGCTTCGATGCTGTTGCCCATCAGATTCAAGAGGACCTGTTCGATCTTCGCTGGATCTACGTCGAGATGGGGATCGCGCGTGGGAAAGTCCAGGGCGAGGCGGGCGTGGGCCGCTTCGGCCTTGTGGGCCAGCAGCTGCATCGCCCGATCGCAGAGGGCGCGCGCGCTCGTCTGTCTCCGCTGTGGCGGCTTCGGCCGGGCGAAGTCGAGGAACTCGGTCACGAGATCGGCGAGGCGCTGGATCTCGTCGCTGACGACGTGCACGGCCTCCAGCATGTCGGGGGTGGCGTTCTGCTTGCGCAGGGCGCGGTCGAGGAAGGAGACGTGGAGCCGGGCCCCGTGGAGCGGGTTGCGGATCTCGTGGGCGAGGCCGGCGGCGAGCGTCCCCACCGCGGCGAGCTTCTCCGTCTGCTTCTGCTGCTCGCTCCGGGTGTGCTCCTCGGTCATGTCCTGCCCGATGACGAAGAGCACCACCTCTTCGTCCTCTTCGCTGGGGGCATAGGCGAGCTGCCAGCGGACGTCGCGGTACTTGCCGCTCTTGGTGCGCAAGCCGCACTCGACGGCCTCGAGGCCGCGCTCGCCCCGCGCCATCGCGCGCAAGGCCGCCCCGCACGTATCGACGTGATCCTCCTGCAACAGCACGTCGAACGGGCCCCCGAGGATCTCGTCGCGCGAGAAGCCCGTGATCCGCTCCGCCTCGCGGTTGAAGAGGCGGACCACCCCGGCCTTGTCCACGCCGACGATGAGCGCGCGCGCCAGCTCCACGGCGTTGACGTAGCGGTGCTCGGTGCGCAGAAGCGTTCGGTTCAACTCCTCGCGTTCGAGCCGGCCGATGCGCTGGTAGCGGGCGATGTAGTCGTCGCGGTAGGCCTCCAGCATGATGGCGAGCTCGATGTCGAGCATGCGCATGACCGCCTCGGACGTCCTCGTGCCGGTCGGCTCCGGGAGCTCGCGCGCGATGCGGACGAGGCCCACCCGGATGAGCGCCATCGCCGTGAACATGTAGCGCTGCGCGAGGCCGACCTTGACGTGCATCCGCCCGATCTTCTGGGACTCGGCGTAATAGGCGTCGTCGTAGCGGCCGGAGAGCACACGCTCCATCCAACGCTGGAGCGACCGTTGCAGCCGCGCAATCTGCTCCTCGCCCGTGAAGACCGCGTGGGCCTCCTCGTGCTCGCGGATGGTGTCGTAGAACTCCCGCGCGATGCGTGGGAAGTGCGGCCGCGCGACCGGGAGCAGGCCCCGCAAAAGCTCGACGTCGCCGTCACCCAGGCCCACGTAGCGCCTGAGCTCATGCATCGGTGTTTCTGGGGGCGACTCCCTCACGATCAGCACGGCCTTCCGCCTGCAAGACCTTCGCCATGATGAGCCCGCTCGCCGAGTTTGCGCCGCGTCCCTACACTGTCCACATGTGCAAGGGCCGCATTTCGCGCATGGGCTGCAGGTTTTGCAGTTGGACGCATTTCCTTCGCTAGGGCTCTAACATAGGCTTCGCAAGGGCGCGGGCGGGGCAGGAAGGTATTGCCACGACCGGCGTATTCTTGGCGTCGTCAAAACCACGGGGGGACTGGAGAGCTTCATGAGCAACGGCGAGCAGAAACCTTGGATGATTACCCTGCTTCTCTGCCTCTTCGCGGGCACGCTGGGCGCGCACCGCTTCTACGTGGGCAAGATCGGCAGCGGCGTGGGGATGCTCCTCACGCTGGGCGGGTGCGGGATCTGGTCGCTCATC
>DATIQP010000937.1:0-3178 GCA_035470765.1 Polyangiaceae bacterium
TACGCGGGCGCGCCGCGCGACGCCGGCCGCGACGGAGGGCAGAAGTCACTCGAACCGATCGAGTCTTGACCGCGAGCTGGCGTCGACAGGCGGCAGCGAGACGTCGCGGCCGAGCCGCCGCATTGTCGCGTCAGGCCGACTCGGGGGCCAGAAGCCCGGCGGCTTGGGAATGCCGACAATGGTCTGCCGAGTAGGTCAGTGCTGGAAGGTGCCCACGAGGTCGCCCTGCGCGACCACGTGGGCGCTCATCGCCGCGTCGAGGTTCGCGCGCTTGGCGTCCGCCTTGAGGGCGAGCGACGTGTCGAGGCCGAAGAGCTTGAAGTGGTAGTGGTGCAGCTTGCCCTTGGGCGGGCAGGGGCCGGAGTAGCCGGCGCGGCCGAAATCGTTCTCGCCCGTCACGCCGGAGACCGTCGCCACGTTGGCTCCGTCGGCGAGGGTGCGCGTCTCGGGCGCGATGTTCCACGCGATCCAGTGGGTGAACGTGCCGCTCGGCGCATCCGGATCGTCGACGACGATGGCGATCGTCTTGGCGGTGTTGGGCATCTCGCTCCACGCGAGCGGCGGGCTGCGATCGTTGCCGCCGTCGCACGTGTAGTCGACGGGGATCGGAGCGCCCGCCGCGAACGCCGCCGAGCTCACCGCGATCTTCGCCGGAGTCACGCCCTTGGGCGGCGAAGGATTCGGGGCGGCCGCGTTGGAGTCATGGCAGGCCGCGCTGGCCAAGAGAACGAGACACGAGAGCATCCTCTTCACGTTCCACCTCCCTAACTTTGCAGACCACTTGAATTGATGGTCTTGCACCGCGCTGGCCGCCAACAAGCGGCAGCGTGAACTCCCCGGCGGGACCGGCACGTGCCGTGTTGGCGTGCCCAAGCCGCCGGGCCTCTGGCCTCCCGGTCGATCTGGCGCCCCAATTCGGCGGCTCGGCCGCGAGGTCACGCTGCCGCATGTCGACGCCAGCTCTCGGTCAAGACTCGATCGGTTCAAGTGACTCCCGCCTTAATCGTCTTGGTAGAGCACCTTCTGCGTGGGCTCGCGCCAGTAGTACTTGTCGAAGTCCATCCTGTCGAACGTCACCGCGCCGAAGAGGTTCCACGCCACGCTCCACGCCGCCGCGGCCTTGAACAGCCCCGAGATGCGCCGGCCGCCGACGGCGAGCGCGACGAAGAGCAGAACCGAGTAGTCGTTCGAGAACCGGTAGCTGAACTGACGCCAGCCGCTGTTCTGGTAGAGCAGGTCCATCGCGATCGGTCCCGCCGCCGCGATCCACGCGAGCGTGTGCGTCCAGCCGGTCCGCTTCGGCCACAGCAGCCAGAGGTAGATCGGCGAGACGAACCAGAGCGCGAGCCCGTGCTCGTTGATCTGCAGCATGGGCGCCTCCGCGGGCGAACCCTTCGGCGGCAGGAAGGGCAGGATCGTGAAGGCGACGCCCAGGTTCTTGGCGAGGTAGTGGTAGCCGAACACGCCCCAGCGAGCCATTCGGCCTTGCCACGCCACGGTCAGGTACTCGTGGCCGAACGCCGCGGGGCTTAGCCGGTGGAAGCGCTCGTAGTTCATCCACGACGCGAACGCGAGGCACGCCGCGACCGGGAGCGAGAACTCGAGGATGCGCCGGAAGAACGCCGCCTTGTCGACGCGAGCCCACGTGCGCTCGACGCGCTGGAGCCACGGGCCCGCCGTCTCCATCCCATCCTTGCAGGATACACGTATCGCCTCGAGCGCGAAGAACGCCGACGTGAGCAGGACGTGCGGCCGCGTGAGGAAGATGAAGCCGATCATCAGCCCGCACAGCCAGGGCTTCTCGGCGTCGATCGCATAAAGCAGGTAGATCGCCAGGAGAGCCGCGGCGACGATGTGGTGCGCGAACCACGTCGTGCCCTCGACGGCGGTGAAGAAGTAGACCGTGCCGAACGCGAACAGGAGCGCCAAGAAGACGTTCTCGCGCTCGCTGCGGAGGGAGATGCCTCTTCGGCGGAGCTTCTCGAGGACGAGGAACAACACCGCCGGCGCGATGCCCGCGAGCCACACCATGAACTGCCCGTCGCGGAAGTTTTCGGGGCTCCCCGCGAGCCACACGAAGGGCAGCATGAGGATGGCGACGAAGGGCGGGAACGTGATGTACCACTTGCCGTCGAAGCGGCCGAAGTCGTTCATCTGCGAGTAGGGCGCCGGCCCCTTGTAGAGATCCTGGTGCCCGTGCAGCCAGGCGTCGGCGAGCTGAGCGTAGTGGTTGTACGAGGTGTGTTGGCCGATGCGCTCCGGCCCTGCGACGGCAGCCATCACGATGGAGACGACGAGGTAGACGCCCACGGCGAGCAGCAAGCGACGCTTCCGCGTCTCGGGCTCGAGCCAGCTCGTGCGTTTCTTGGACGCGTCGGCCTTCTCGACCGTCTCCGTCCCGGTCTCCGCCGCCGTCCCGGTCTCCGACTCCGACTCCGACTCCGAGCCCGCCTCCGTCTCCGCCTCCGTCTCCGTCTTCGTCTCTGCCTCGTCACTCATCGGGCGCACCCTACAACGAAGAAACAGGCCTCACATGCGTAGATCTTTACGCGGAGGAGGGGCGAATGGATTAGCATTTTCGCGGCCAGGCTGCCTGTTTTCAAGTAGTTACGCTTGGCACGTACCTTGATGGAGGCCAGGCCCAGAACGCGGCCTCCCGGCTGCGCCAGCAAGGCAAAATCATGGCGATGACCATCCCCAGCAGCGTCGGCCCCGAGAGCAGTCGCGACCCGCGAACGCACGGCATCCTCGCGAAGAGCATCTACCGCGAGCTGCGCGCGAACGGCTACGACGAGGGCGCCGTCATGGGAATCGCCGCCGAGCTGCTCGGGATGGTCGCGGCCGAGGTCAAGGACAAGCGTTCCCGCTGAGTCGCGCGCGCGGAGCGCGGCCAAAAAAATGGCCCTCCGCCAAATTTGTGCGCAGTTACGTTGACACTGGCCGCGCCAAACCACGACAATCCCTCGTGAGTCAGCGGAGCCGTCTTCGAAAATTCGAAGCGGCGACGTGAGGCCGCCGCACCCGAGCACCACACTAAAACGGGCGTGGCGGCACCGAGCTCGCCGCATGGCGAGCGAACCTCCGAGGGTGCATGTTCACGATTGTCATCAGCGAGAAGGGGGGCGCCGAGCGCCGCGAGACGTTCGACAAGAACGAGATCAACGTCGGGCGCGTCCAG
>DATIQP010000938.1:0-1771 GCA_035470765.1 Polyangiaceae bacterium
AGGTCGAGCTCGCCTTGTGCAGCGACCACACCTCCTGCCCGGTGCGGCCGTCGAGCATGCGGAGCGCGCCGTCGTGGCATGCCTGCGGATCGGGGTTGCTCCCGCTGTTGCAGTTGACCGTGCCGGTGTTGCCCGAGACGAAGACGACGACGGGCGAGTCGAGCGCGTCGATCTTGCCGTCGCAGTTGGTGTCGTGCACGCGACCGACCGTCGGCGTCGCCCAGATGTCGGTCAGGTTGGGGAACTGAGTCGCCGTCGGCCCCCACGACCACTTGGCCATGGCGCTGAGCGGCCCGCCTGGCGGCGGGTGGTACTCGCACTGCGCAATGCAGGTGCCGCCGTCCGGCGTCGTCCCCGCGTCGGCGGGGCAGGTGGGCGGCAGCGGCAAGCACCGCCCCTCGGCGGGGAGCGACTCGCTGCATCCGGCCTCGAGGCCCGCGTCGCTCGCGCCCGCGTCCGCGTTCCCGAGCGCGGGCTCGCAGTACTCGTTCGGCGCGCAATCGGCGCTGCTACGGCAGAGCTTGCCCGGCGTGAGGCAGGTGTCGAAGAGGCAGACGTTGCCGCCGCCGCAGCACACGCCGCCGCAGACGTGCTGCACCGAGTCGCAGCACATGCCGGACTTGTTGATGCACACGCCGCCGTCGCAGTCCGCCGCGGACTTGCAGTTGCCGCCGTCGAACGGCGACCCGTCCGAGCCGATGCTCCCGTCGCCCGCGTCGAGATCCGCGCCGCCGTTCGAGCCGCAGCCGCTGTGAAAAGCCAAGGCCGCGGTCCCCAAGAGCGCGGCCCCCAACCAAGCCCATTTGTGTGCAGATTGCATGTATTTGGTTCCCGCCCGGTCGACACGCTACTCGATTCCTCGCGCCGCAGGCGTGGCTCCGGTCATGTCCCATGGCCGCCAGCTGCCTAGACCATCGGGCTCGCCAGGACTAACCTGCGCGCCATGACCGAGACCTTGCGGCGTACGTCCCTCTACGAAGAGCACAAAAAGGCCGGCGGGCGGCTCGTCCCCTTCGCCGGCTACGAGATGCCCGTGCAGTACACCGGCATCGTCGACGAGCACACGGCCGTGCGCACGGCGTGCGGCCTGTTCGACGTCTCGCACATGGGCGAGCTCGAGATGACGGGCGAGTACGCCGGCCAGGTCGTCAACTACTTGATCACCAACGACGCGAGCAAGCTCGTCGACGGCCAGGCGCTCTACACGTGCGCGTGCAACGAGCAGGGCACCATCCTCGACGACCTCATCGTCTATCGCGCCGCGCAGGACCGCTACCTCATCGTCTGCAACGCGTCGAACCACGACAAGATGGCCGAGGTCTTCCGGCGCGCCGCGGAGAACCACTGCACCTTCCGCGACGTCACGCTCGACACGGCGCTCATCGCCCTTCAAGGGCCCAAGGCGTTCGACGTGCTCGCCAAGTGCGGCTCGGACGCGGCCACGCTCCGCGAGCTCGGGAGCTTCCACTTCCGCGACGCCGTCGTCGCCAACGTCAAGTGCACCGTCGCCCGCACCGGCTACACCGGCGAGGACGGCGTCGAGATCTTCTGCGCCTGGAACGACGCACCCGCGCTGTGGCGCCACCTGATGGAGGCGGGCAAGGACATCGGCATCAAGCCCGCGGGCCTCGGCGCGCGCGACACGCTGCGTCTCGAGGCGCGCCTCTCGCTCTACGGCAACGACATCGACGAGACCACCAATCCCATCGAGGCGGGCCTCGGCTGGGTGGTCAAGATGCAGAAGGACGACTTCGTCGGACGCGCGGCGCTC
>DATIQP010000939.1:0-3398 GCA_035470765.1 Polyangiaceae bacterium
CGCATCGCCGCGACGCTCTACCGGCTCGCCACGCGGTGACCGACGGCGACGGCGGCCCTGGGAGACATCTCCTGGGGCCGCCGCGCCGCCACCGTCTACGTGACGATGCTGTAGAGCACCGCGCAGACCGAGCTCAGCCCCGCCCGAATGCGCGCGTCCACCCTCGCGAGGTAACCGCACGCCAGCGCGACATCGAGACACGACCCGCTCTCCTTCGCCGACCCCAGCGCCCGGTGATAGAGCGAGTGCCGATTTCGACCTCGCGAGTAGCTCCCCTCCGCGATGCACAGCGCCACGCCGTTGCTCGCACGCTTCAGCTGATCGGCCAGCTCCGGATCGTGCCGCCGAATCTCGGCGATCACCGGCTTGAGCAACCGAATCACGTCGAGCGCCGTTTCATAGATCTTCAACATCGGAGACTCCTTCCGCCCTCACTCGCGAAGGCAGGCCCCCACCGCCGCGGAGCGCAGGCCATGTCAAGGCTGCGAGCGAAGCGAGCACGGCCGAAGGCCGCTCGGCCTTGATATGGCCGAGCACCGCGGCACCATCGCCGACGCCGAGCGAGCCGCCCCCTCCCCCGTCTCCGCCTCCGTCTCCGTCTCCGTCTCCGTCTCCGTCTCCGTCTCCGTCTCCGTCTCCGTCTCCGTCTCCGTCTCCGTCTCCGTTTCCGTCTCCGTCTCCGTCTCCCCATGACACCCCCGTCACGTCCGCGCCCCGCGGATCATGGTCGGCACACTTGCCGTCGCGCCAACCCGTCAAAAACCGCCGCGCGACCCCCGGCATGTGCGTTGCACTCTGCCTCCGCGACACGGAGGTTCCGATGCGAGCTTGGCTTATTCTTCCTTTCCTTGCTTGGGCAGTGAACGCGTGCAGCGCCTCCTCCGAGAGCTTCTCCGGAGGAGGCGGCTTCGTCGCCGGGTCCACCAGCGCCGGCTCCGGCAGCGGCACCGTCCCCGCGGGCGTCCTCACCGCGGGCGCCTGGGACGACAACCGCAACTACGACTTCTTCAAGACCTACCTCGACACCAAGATCACCCTCGCCGGCGCGCCCCCGATCGCGCAGGCCGATCGTGACAGCGCCGCCGCCCTCTTCGCCGGTGCCCGGGCGCCGAGGCAACGACTCGACGTCGCCATCGTCATCGACACCACCGGCAGCATGGGCGACGAGGCCAGCTACCTCAGGACCGAGTTCCAGAACATCAGCGCGGCGATCGCGGCCGACTTCCCCGGCGCCGATCAGCACTGGGCGCTCGTCGCGTACCGCGACGTGGGCGATACCTACGTCACGCTGCCCTTCGACTTCACGGCGGACCTCGGCGCCTTCCAGGCCTCCCTCGGCGGCCTGTCGGCGGACGGCGGCGGTGACTACCCGGAGTCCCCGGATCTCGGCCTCGCCGCGATGAACTCGCTGCACTGGCGGCCGGACGCCGACGTGGCGCGCGTCGCCTTCTGGGTCGCGGACGCCCCCGCCCACGACGACCGCGGCCCCGCGCTCGCGAAGGACTTCGCCGACTCGCGGCAGCGCGACGTCCACCTCTATCCCGTCGCGGCGAGCGGCGCCGACGATCTGCTCGAGCTCTCGATGCGGAGCGCCGCGCAGCTCACCGGCGGGCGCTACCTGTTCTTGACCGACGACTCCGGCATCGGCGACACGCACAAGGTGCCCGAGATCCCCTGCTACTTCGTCACCAAGCTGGCCAACGCGATCGTGCGCATGGTGTCGATCGAGCTCTCGGGCATCTACCGCGAGCCGGACCCGAGCGAGATCCTCCGCACCGGCGGCGACCCGAAGAACGGCAGCTGCACCCTGTCGAGCGGCCAGCAGGTGAGCGTCTTCTAGCCCTCGTTGCACATCGCTGCGCGGCGCGCGAGACTGGCTCCGTGCGCTCCACCACCTCGCTCTGTTTCGCCGCCGGCGCGGGCTTGCTCGTCGCGCTCGGCGTCTCCATCCCCTCGGCCCGCGGCGACGCCAAGCCCGGCACGATCTCGGTCGACGAGATCAAGGAGGGGATGAAGGGCTACGGCCTCACGGTCTTCAAGGGCTACACGCCGGAGCGCTTCGACGTCGAGGTCATCGGCGTGCTGCACAACTTCCGCCCCGCGCAGGATCTCATCCTCGTCAAGACGCCGCACCCGCGCCTCGACATCACCAAGAACGTGCAGGGGATGAGCGGCAGCCCGATCTACCTCGACGGCCGCCTCGCGGGCGCCTACGCCTACAGCCTGCGCACGTTCATGATCGAGCCGGTCGCCGGGGTGACGCCGATCGCGCCGATGCTCACCGAGCTGCACCGCCCGATCCCGCCGGGGTTCTGGCCGTTCGAGGGCCAGGCGCCGCTCCCCGCGCAGCCGCAGCACGGTCAGCGGCGCGCGAGCAACGAGGCGCGCTGGGGCAACACCCGCTGGGACGGGACGCCGGGCGAGTACGATCTGGCCGCGCACGCCAAGCAGCTCGCCGATCGCTTCGGCCCGCCGGGCGACGCGGCGCGCGGCATCGTGCGCGCGGGCACGCCGCTGCTCGCCGGCGGCATCACCGATCACGCCTTCGCCCAGCTCCGCACGCTCTTCGAGCCGCTCGGCCTCGAGCCGCTCCAGGCGGGCGGCGGCGGGGCTCCGGCGTCCGCCGCGCAGGCCGCGGGCGCGATCCCCGATCACTTCGTCGACGGCGGCTCGCTCGGCGTGCAGCTCGCGCGCGGAGACGTGTCGCTCTTCGGCCTCGGTACGGTCACGCACGTCGAGGGGCAACGGCTGTGCGGCTTCGGCCACCCGATGATGAACGCCGGCGACTCGGCGCTGCCCACCGCGCTCGGCCGCGTGCTCTGGATCTACGCGAGCGAGCAGCACAGCTTCAAGGTCGGCGAGGCGGTCAAGCCGCTCGGCGCGCTCGTCAACGATCGGCAGAGCGCGGTCGTCGTCGACGAGACCAAGCGCGCGCCCACGTTCCCCGTCCACATCGAGGTCAAGGGCGTCGCCGGCGCGCCCAAGCTCGTGTGGAACATGGAGCTCGCGGAGGACAAGTTCACGAGCCCCGCGCTCTCGGCGACGATGTTCGGCTCGGTGGTGGAGGCGACGATCAGCGACCACCGCGACATGACCTGGACGATGCACTCGCGCCTCACCGTGCACGGGCGCGCGCCCATCGAGCTCGACGACTTCGGCGTGGCCGTCGGCGGGCTGCCCGAGACGGGCGAGTGGTTCCAGTCGCGCGTCGTGCGCGCGCTGGGCGACGCGATCAACAACCCCTGGGAGGAGATCCACGTCGACGGCATCCAGGCCACCCTGGAGGTGCAGTACGTGCGCGACCTCTGGCGCCTGCGCGGCGTGGACGTGCTCGATCCCGTCGTCGACGCGGGGGAGAAGGCGCGCCTGCGCCTGCACCTGCGCCCGTTCAGCGGCGC
>DATIQP010000940.1:0-8140 GCA_035470765.1 Polyangiaceae bacterium
CCAAGGCGGCCGCGGCCGTCCACCGCGACGCCGCCTTTGCCGTCACGCTGCCCGGCCAGGTCTACGCGCAGCCGCTATGGGTCGCGGACGGGCCGGGCCATCACGAGGCGTTCCTCGTCGCGACCGAGAGCAACCACGTGACCGCGATCGGCGCGAATGGATCGGTCGTCTGGGACCGTGCCTACGGAGACGCTGCGCGCGCTGGCCTTCCGTGCGGCAACATCGCGGTCGGCGGCGCCACGCTCGGCGTCACCGGCGTGCCGGTGATCGACGCGGCGTCCCGCACGATCTACTTCGACGCGATGACGCGCGCGGACAGCTCCTCGCCTCGGCATCTGATCCACGCCGTCTCCATCGACGACGGCGTGGAGAGGCCGGGTGGTTGGCCGATCGACGTGAGCTCCGCGGTGCCGGGCTTCGACTCGCCCCACCAGAACCAGCGCGGCGCGCTGCTGCTCCTCGACGGCATTCTCTACGTCCCGTACGGAGGTCACTTCGGCGATTGTCTTCCCTACTACGGCTGGGTGGGCGGCGTGAACGTGGCGCGCCCGTCGAGCGTGCAGGCGTGGCGCGCTGCCGGCCCACCGACCTGGAACACCCGTCCGCCGGTGGGCGCCGCGGGGATCTGGGCGACGGGCGGCCTCGCGAGCGACGGGTCGTACGTCTACGCGGCGACCGGCAACTCGATGAACGGTGGCTTCGCCGCGACGCCCTCGTGGGTCGGGGGCGACGGGGTCTTCAAGCTCGCAGCAGGCCCGAAGTTCTCGAACAGGACGACCGACTACTACTACCCCTCCAACTGGCGGACGCTGGACGAGCGCGACACCGACCTCGGCGGGGCGAACCCGGTGCTCGTCGACATGCCGCGGGCGCCCTACCCGCACCTGGTCGTCGTGCTCGGCAAGGACGGCAAGATCTACCTCTTGAACCGCGACGACCTCGGCGGGCAGGACGGCGCGCTGTTCGTCGGAACCGTGGCCGACGGCGCGGTCAACAGCAGCGCCGCCGCGTACACCACACCGCGAGGGACGTACGTCGCGTTCCGCACCTCCGGCAGGGCACACGGCTGCGCGAACGGAGGCAACCTGGGGGTCGCGAAGATCAGCCCCGACAAACCGCCCACGGCGAGCGTCGTCTGGTGCTCGAAGTCCTCGAGCCTCGGATCACCGATCGTCACCACGCCCGACGGAAAGACGAGCTTCGTCGTCTGGGACGCCAGCACGCGCCTGTACGGCTACGACGGCGACACCGGAACGCTCGTCTTCGACGGCGACAAGGACCCGGGCGACGCGATGCCCGACGGGCTGCACTACTTCAACGCCCCCATCGACGCGAGCGGGCGCATCGTCGTCGCGACGTGCGGCGCGTGCAAGGGAGGCCCTGGCAACGGGCGGCTGCTGGTCTTCCGCTGACCGCGATCACGGCGTCCACGCCACCGGGTCGACGTCCGCGTCGGGCAGGGGGACGGCGAGCTCGGCTCGTACCTCGGTCATGCGGTGCGAGCCCCACTCCATGCAGCGCCCGGTCTCGTAGAGGGCGAGCGGGTGGTCCGGACAGCCGGCGAAGCTCGCGCGGAAAATGCGGATCGCGAGGCGCGCCTGCTCCAGCGCCGCGCCCTTGCCCATCGGCGTGCGCGCGCACGGCGTCTGCCACGCGCCGCACGAGCGGCCGTGATCGCCGACCGCGGTGGGTCGATACGCGGACTCGCGCGCGGCGAAGACGTCGAGCAGCGCGGCGTACATGGGAGGGTCTTCCGTCTCGAGCGCCGCTTGCGCGATGACGTGCACCGCCGCCTCGGGCCTATGGATCGGCGCGTGCAGCGGCGTACCGTCGTGCAAGAGCGGCAACGAGAGGAGCCAGGCGACGAGGCGCGGCAGATCGATCGCGGCGTTCATGATGGGGTCGTGCACCGAGCAGGCCGCGTGCCACACGCCTCGAGTCACGCAACTCCGCGATGCCTCGCGGCATCGGCCGCGAATGCGGGGTGCGGATTTTTCGCGCAGGAGAGACAATCATGCAGATGACGCGCGCCATTCGATTCCACGCTCACGGCGGCCCCGAGGTGCTCCAGTGGGAGGAGATCTCGCTCGCCCCGCCCGGTCCCGGCGAAGCGCGCATTCGCCACACCGCCGTCGGGCTGAACTTCGTCGACACCTACGTGCGCAGCGGCCTCTACCCGGCGGCGCTCCCGTCGGGGCTGGGTGGCGAAGCGGCCGGCGTCGTCGAGGCCGTCGGCGACGGCGTCGAGGATCTCGCGCCGGGCGATCGCGTCGCGTACGGCAACGGACCGCTCGGTGCCTACGCCGAGGCGCGCATCATCCCGGCCGATCGCCTCGTGAAGCTCCCCCACGCGGTCGACGACCGGACGGCGGCGGCGATGATGCTCAAGGGGCTGACCGCGCAGTACCTGCTCCGGCAGACGTACGCAGTGAAGAAGGGCGACACGATCCTCTGCCACGCCGCGGCCGGCGGCGTGGGCCTCATCTTGTGCCAGTGGGCCAAGCACCTCGGCGCGACGGTGATCGGCACCGTCTCTAGCGACGAGAAGGCGGCGCTAGCGCGCGCGCACGGCTGCGATCATGCGATCGTGTACACGCGCGAGGACTTCGTTGCGCGCGTGGCCGAGATCACGAACGGCGCGAAGGTGCCCGTCGTCTACGACTCGGTGGGCAAGGACACCTTCATGCGATCGCTCGACTGCCTCGCGCCGCGCGGCTTGATGGTGTCGTTCGGCAACGCGTCGGGCGCCGTCGAGAGCTTCAACCTCGGCGTGCTCGCGACGAAGGGCTCGCTCTACGTCACCCGGCCGACGCTCGCCACCCACGTCGCGAAGCGCGAGGCTCTCGTGGCGATGGCGAGCGAGCTCTTCGACGTGGTGCGCTCGGGCGCGGTGAAGATCGAGATCCGGCAGACGTATCCGCTGCGGGACGTGGCGCGCGCGCACCGCGACCTCGAAGGCCGCAGGACGACGGGCTCCACCGTCCTCGTCGTCTGATCGTGCGCCCTCAACGGACGCGCATCGTGGCGCCCGCGGCCTCGCGGCAGTCCATCTCGAGCTCGACGTACTGCTGCTGCTGGTGCTGCTGCGTGCGCGCGTCCACGACGCGCGGCCCCGTCGCGACCACGCGAGGTCCGCTCGCCGGCGGCACGGGGACCAGGGTCGGGCCGGAAGGAACCACGTCGGCGAAGACCTGCCGGCCCATGCGGAGCACGGCAGGATCCGGGACGACACCGTCGGCGAGCAGCTCGGCGAGCTCGTGCACGGTGCGCTGACTCTCCTGGGCGCTCGCCAGGGCGCGCGCGATCTCCTCGCTGAGCGACTCGCTCGGGATGGGCGCTGCGGACTGCTCGTAGAGGAGCCTCACGAGGTCCCCGATGAGCGAGAGCTGGCCCTGGATCACCTCCAGCTCCTCGTACGAACGCTGCCAGCGCGCCGCGCGCATGCGCGCGACGTCGAGGCGGCTCGAGGCGAGCGCCCGCGCGGCCGGGGTCCTCGCGGAGGTCGCCGCCTCGGTGAGCGACTGGATCTCGACGCGGAGCTTCTCGCGGTTGGCGGTCGCGAGGCATACGCGGCCCGCGCAGTACGTGATCGCGCCGTGCACGTACATGGCGAGCAGGCGATCGATCCCTAGGTAGTCGTCGATCGGGATGGCCGCCCGAGGGTTCGGTGCGACGCGCTCGCGCAAAGCGTCCGCGAGCACCTCGATCCGCTCGAGCTCTTCGCGGTGGACGTCCATCATTTGCGCGAGCAGGTGCGCGCGCTCTTTGCGGGCCGCCGCGCACGCGGCGACGTGGAGTCTCGCGTCCACCCGGCGCTGGAAAGCTCGAGTGTTGGGGACGACCCCCAAGAGGACGGCCTCCACGACGAGGAAGGTCGTGAGGGCGGGCAAGAGCATCCCGAAGAGCGCCGCGAGCGGGAGATACGCCCACAGAAGGAGCTGACACGGATGAAGCGCGGCCTGGCGAATGTATACGCCACGCTTGCGAGCTCTCGCCCAGGACGGCTGTGGGCGAATGTGTCGCGCTTTCATGTGGCTGCTCCTTTCCAGTGGCCAGCGGCTCGGCTCGCAGTCCGAACGTTGCAGGAAGGGTGCCGTCGCGAACCGTCCCGCGCGTGCTTTCCGCCCGTTTTCGCGAGCGCCAGCGCGACCGTAGCCTGGGCGTCGCTGCGTTCAGGGAACCAAGACGGAGAGGTGGCCGCCGACGTCGACGGCGTTCTGCAGAGCCACCTGGAACGCGCGCTTCGCGAAGCGGACGGCCGCGCGGAGCTCGTCGCCCCGGGCGAGGCGCCCTGCGACGAGCGACGAGAGCGTGCAACCGCTACCGTGTACCCCGCGCGACAGCCGCAGGCGCGGGGCGGCTAGCTCGATCCACTCGCCTTCGTGGAAGAGCACGTCGACCGAGCTCGCGCCCGACAGGTGCCCTCCCTTCACGAGCGCCGCGCGCGCGCCCATCGCGACGATCCTCTGCGCGGCGAGGCGCGCCTCCCGCACGTTCCGGACGCGCGCGCCCGTGAGGGCCTCGGCCTCGGGGGCGTTGGCGGTGACGAGGGCGGCGCGCGGGATGAGATCGCGCTCGAGCGCGCGCAGGCCGCGCTCCTCGAGCAGGCGCGCGGCGCCGCGCGTGGGCAAGAGCACCGGGTCGACCACCGCGGGCACGTCATCGTGCTTCGCGAGCAGGTCGGCGGCCGCGCGCACGTTGGCGACGCTGCCGAGCGCCCCGAGCTTGAACGCCCCGACGCGCTGGTGCGCGAGCACCTCGCGGGCCTGCTCGCGCCAGAGGGACGCGCCGATCGCGCGCGACGCGCGGAGCCCCGACGTCGACTGCACGGTGCTCACGGTGGTCACCGCGCACGGGAAGGCGCCTGCCGCCAGGATTGCGCGCGCGTCGGCGAGCAGGCCCGCTCCCCCGCCCGGATCCAGCCCGGCGAGGACCAGCACGCACTCGCGGCGTCGTCGTGGCTTGCTCATCGCCACGAGGAGCAGAGCACGCGCTTGACCGCGCGTTCAAGCCCACCGAAGCTTGGGCCGATGGGGCGACGCGCGCGGCTGTTTTTGCTCGTGGCTTGCGTCTCGTACGCGTGCGCGGACGACACGCAGCTCCCCGGCGACGCCCCGTACGCTCCGCCCGCGGAGGCTTGCGCACCGGTCGACGTCGACTCGCCGCGAACGTTCCACGAATGCTCCACCGGGAGCGGGATCTTCGGCCGCTGGACCGTCGACGAGTCCGGTCTGCCAGCGTACGACTACGGCCTCGACGAGAACGCCGACGCGCGCGCGAGCTTCTACAACACCGAGAACCGCGACCGGCGCGATCACTGGTTCTCGTTCGGCAACGCGCGCGTCACCGCCCTCGCCTACAACGACGGCTACGTCGAGGTCACGATGCAGGACCGCGGCGAGACGTACCTCGACAAGCTCGACGAGGCCCAGGGTAACTACGCCGGCGGCTTCGGCTACGTCGACGACGGCACGAGCACGTGGTGCACGGCGTACGAGTGGCGCCCTCCCGGCGCCGTCACCACGCGCCGCTTCGGCATGGGCTACGTCGAGACGAGCATGCTCTACCACGGGCTGAAGGTGACGCGCGTGACCTACGCGCCCGCGGGAGACGTGCCCGCGGTCCTCACGGACGTCACCATCGAGAACACGACGGACCAGCAGCGGTCGATCAAGCACTACGAGTACTGGGACGTCGCGCGGCGGCCGATCGAGATCGACTGGCTCGTTTCCGGCAACCCGCTCACCTCGGTCCCGGCGAACGCGGCCGCCGCGCGCGACGCGCGCAACGGGATGTTCCAGGAGCACGTCGCGTTCGACGCGAGCACGGGAATCCTGGGCATGCGCCGCGCCTACGTCGGCTCGGAGCCACGGCCTGCAGAGGACGCGCCGAGCCCGGTCGACGACTACCCCGCCGATCCGTTCCTCGCCGCGCTCATCGCGCCCGTCGACGGCCTCTACACGCACCAGGATTCGTTCTTCGGCTCCGGCGGCGCGGCGAGCCCCGACGCCGTGACGCGGCGTCTCGCCGGCGAGGCCGTCGCGACCCCCGACACGAACGGCCTCGGCCAGCCGCGCATGTTCGCCGTCCGCAGCGACCTCGTCGTCCCCGCGCACGCCAAGCAGAGCCTGCGCTTCGCGTACGGGTTCGCGCCGATGGGCGGCGACTACGTGGTGCAGAGCGAGTGGCAGGACCCCGGCCGCGACATGCGCACCCAGGCGCGGACCGACCTCGAGTCGCACTTGTTGTATTTTGCAACGAATCGCTCCGGTCCGGAGGGCACCGGCGGCGGCGCGCTGCAGCGCGAGCTGGCGTGGCACGCGGCGCAGATCGAGGCATCGGTCGCGTGGCGCGAGTACTGGCAGCACTACGTCGTCCCGCAGGGCTCGGCCTACCTGTACCTGCACGGCGCCGACGGCGCGCTGCGCGATCTGGCGCTCTTCACGCTCCCGCTCGACTTCACAGATCCGCAGCTCTCGCACGAGGAGCTGCTCTCGATGATGGGGATGCAATTCGCCGCGGACAAGCGCTTCTCCTACGCGTTCCAGGGCCACGGCATGCTCGACGACGCGCTCGGCATCCACGCCCACCCGAGCGACCTCGACATCTTCTTCCTCTGGGCGCTGACCGAGTACGTCGGTGTCACGGGAGAGGCTTCGCTGCTCGACGAGCCCGCGCCGTACTACCCGAAGGAGGCGCTGCCGAGCGCGATCGTGTGGGATCACGTCGTCGACTCGGTCCGTCATCTGTTCGACGTGGTCGGCACCGGCGCGCACGGCCTGGTGAAGGTGGGCGATGGCGACTGGAGCGACGGGATCGTCTTCCAGGCTCCGAACCGCCAGCTCGCCATCGACCAGGGCGAGAGCGTGCCGAACACGCAGATGGCCGTCGCCGTCCTGCCGAAGGTCGCCGACCTCGTCGAGCCGCGCGACAAGGCGCTCGCGTCCGAGATCCGCACGCGAGTCGCGGCGCTGCGAGCGGCCCTCCCGCAGACGTACAACGGCACGTTCTTCGGGCGCGCCTACTTCGGCGACGACAAGCTCTTCGAGGCGAGCTCCATCGACCTCGAGTCGCAGGTGTGGGCGCTCATCGGCGGCAGCGTCGCCAGCGACGCCGATCGCGCCCACCTCGTGTCCGCGATCGCGGAGTCGCTGGACGATCCCTCGCCCACCGGGGCCACGCTCACGCCGGGCGGCCAGGTCTGGCCCGCGATCAGCGGCCTGCTCACGTGGGGCTACGCGCTCTCCGATCCGGTGCGCGCGTTCGATCACCTCGCCAAGAACACGATGGCGGCGCACGCGCTCGCCTTCCCGAGCCTCTGGTACGGGATCTGGAGCGGCCCGGACGGCCTCGACGGGGCCGCGGGCGCTCGCCCCGGCGAGGCGTGGTTCAGCGCCGCGACGCCGATGACGGACTTCCCCGTCCAGAACGCCAACCAGCACGTCATGCCGCTGCTCGCGCTGCTGCGCGTCTGCGGGATCGAAGGCTCGGCGTCGGGGTTGGTCATCGCGCCTCACCTCGACTCGGACTTCTCGCTCTCGACCGAGGTGCTCGACCTGTCGCGGCGCGGCGCCGTCTTCCGCGGCACCTACCGCCCGCCGTACTCCGCGTCGCGCACGATCGAGCTGCGAGCGCCGCGCGGCCGAAGCTTCCTCGGCATCACGCTCGGCGGCCAGCCCATCGCGATCGCGCCGGCCGCGACCGACGTCACCCTCCAGGTCCCGGCGCTGAACGGCGGAGCGGAAGACTTCGCCTTTGCATTCGCTCCATGAGGGCCGCCCCGGGCTGAAGCCCGGGGCAGGCGAAGACCGCATGAGATCGACTCAATTCAAGTCCGCCTTTGGCGGACTCTCGGTGGGCGATGCTGCTGGTCATGACGTGAGTCCGCCGCAGGCGGACTTGAGGCGAGTTGCTCGCCGAGTTCTTTGCCTGCCCCGGGCTTTAGCCCGGGGCGGCCCGTCATGGCTTCACCCGCGACAGGACCTGCGACGCGGCGAGTCGGACGACCGAGTGCGTCGCCCGCGGGAAGCGCGTCGCCACGAACATGGCCGCCTTGCCGTGGTTGGTGATCACGACCTCCGGCTTGCGGGCCTGGATCGCCTCGGCCATCTGGTGCGCGGCGATCGCGTTCGGCATCAGC
>DATIQP010000941.1:0-13193 GCA_035470765.1 Polyangiaceae bacterium
CCCTACGACGTGCACCTCGAGTGGAGCGGCGAGATCAACGAGCTCAAGGAGGCGCGCGCCCGCCTGCTGCTCATCGTCCCGCTGACGCTGCTGGTCATCACGCTGCTGGCGTACAGCGCGGTCAAGAGCTGGCTCGATACGCTCATCGTCCTGGTCAACATCCCCGTCGCGTGCGCGGGCGGCGTGCTCATGCTCCTCGTGACGCGCCAGAGCTTCTCGGTCTCCGCGGCGATGGGCTTCATCTCGATCTTCGGCATCGCCATCCAGGACGCGATCCTCGTCATCACCTACTTCCAGCGCCTGCGCGACGTCGACGGCCTGTCGATCGCCGACGCGGCCCGCGAGGCCGCGGAGAAGCGCCTCCGGCCCGTCCTCATGACGACGCTCGTCGCCGCGCTCGGCCTGCTCCCGGCCGCGCTCTCGAACGGCATCGGCGCGCAGACGCAGAAGCCGCTCGCCCTGGTCGTCATCGGCGGCGCGCTCATGCTCGCGGTCCTCACGCGCATGCTGCAGCCCCCGATGCTCCTCGTCGCGCACCGCTGGCTCGAGGCGTTCCGCGCGCGGCGGTCGACGGGCGCGGCGCTGGCGCAGGCGGAGGGGACGTCATGAGCCCGCCGAGTCACCTCTTCTTCGCGTGCGCGGGGCTCGCGCTGCTTGCGCTCGGGTCGAGCGGCGTCGCCTTGCTGCTCCCGCGACCTCTGGCACCGGCCACGCGCCCGGCGGGACCCTACCGATCTCCCGCTCCGTCCGCGGTTCGCCCCGAGCCAAGCTCGGCGCATCGGCTGAGCGCGTTCGGCAGCATCCTCCTCTCTGCCGGCGCGATGCCGGCCCTGGTCGGCGCGCTCGTCTCGCTCCGGTGGGAGGGCATCGGCGTGACCCTGCTCGCCGCGGTGGTCCTCGCCTTCGCGCGCTTGCAGTCGGCGATCGCCGTCCTTCGCGAGGAGGGTGTGGGCGGCGCGAGGGTGCTGGCCCGGGCGTCGCTGCTGTTCGATCTCCCGGTCGCCGTCTTCGCCATCGTCCACATCCGGTTCGTGGAGGACGGCCTCCACGACTCGTGGTCGCTCGCCGCCGTCGCGGGTGCGTTCGCCGTGATCGACGGGGTGCAGGCCGCGATGGTGTTGCGGCTCCTGCAGGCGCCCGCGTCGCGGTGAGGCGAAACCCGCGGCGCCGGCTAGCGTCGTCTGAAGCGGGCGACGCCTCGCGCGAGCCACGCGAGCGCGGCCACGAAGATCGCGACGCCCACGGCCGAGGCGAAGACCGCGACGTCGAGCACCATGTCGAAGCCCTCGACCGGCTCCTCGCCCGTCAAGAAGGTCGCGCCGAAGCGGACCACGATGCAGCCGATCGCGTACGTCGCGAGGCCGAAGAAGACCGTGCGCCGCCGGTCGGCCAACAGCTCCATGATGCGCACGCTGTTCGGCCAGGCCTCGCGCGTGCGGCTGAGCACCGACGCGCTCAGCAGGAACGTCGCGAGCCCGACGCCGAAGAGGACGAGCGCGCTGTCGGTCGACGTGACGGTCTTGGCGTGACGCGCGTGGCGCACGACCGCCGCGGCCGCGGTGGACGCGCCGGCGATCCAGAACACCCCGAGGAGCATCGCGTAGAAGAGCACCGCGAGGCGCGCTCCGCGCGGCGTCTCGGTCACGACCGGCTTCGAGGCCGCGTCCCTGGAGAGCGACGACGCGCTCGTCGCCATGTCGCGCGCCGTCGAGTCGAACGGGGCGAGCGCGTCGGCCAGCGCCCGCGCGCTCTCGTAGCGGTCGCGCGGGTCCCTCGCCATCGCGCGCTGCACGACGAGCTCGAGCTCGGCCGGCACGTGGGGCGCGACCGCTCGCAGCCGCGGAGGCTCTTCGCTCAGCAGCTTCGTGAGCGCGGTCGCGGCGTCCTCTTCTTCGTAGGGCGCCTTCCCCGCGAGCGCCGTGTAGAGCGTCGCCCCGACGCCGTAGACGTCCGTCCGAACGTCGATCTGCGTGCCGCGCGCCTGCTCGGGCGCCATGTAGGCCGGCGTCCCGAGCACGGCGCCGGTGCGCGTGAGCTTCGCCTGACCCTTCTGCGCGACCTTGCTGATGCCGAAGTCCAGCACCTTCACGAAGGGCTGCTTGTCGACCTCGATGACGAACACGTTCTCCGGCTTCACGTCGCGGTGGACGATCCCGCGGCCGTGTGCGGCCTCGAGCGCGAGGCACAGCTGTCGCGTGAGGTTCACCGCGAGGTCGGTCGGCAGGGCCTTCTGGGTGCGCTCGATGCGCGCGCCGAGGTCCTCGCCGTCGAGCAGCTCGGTCACGAAGAAGCGCACCCCGTCGGCGGTCTTGCCCGCGTCGTAGATCTCGATCACGTGCGGGTGGACGACGCGGCTCACGCTCTCCACCTCGCGATCGAAGCGCTCGATGATCTCGGGCTCGTGCATGAGGTCCTCGCCGAGCACCTTCACCGCCACGTGGCGATCGGGGAGCCGGAGGTGGCGCGCCTGGAAGACGCGTCCCATGCCGCCCTCGGCGAGCTGGGACACGATCTGGTAGGTGTCCGCGAGCACGCGCCCGACCCACGGGTCCGTCGTCCGCTCCGGGCCGCGCAGCGTGGAGGCGTCCTTCGGGCAGACGAGGAAATCCGCCGGGTAGGAGCTGCCGCACGTCGGGCAAGTCCGTGCCTGGCTTCCAACGTTTCGTTCGGAGGGCGCAGCCACCATCGGGTCCGTCGAGTCCAGCACACCGGCCGCCCGTTCCGCAACGGAGCCGGTGTGGGAGCTGGACGTAGAATGACGCCGCGTCACCGTTGCTGCTAGCCTATCGGCGATGCGCTTCGCTCTTCCTTTCGTCGCCGCGGTGGCTTGGTGCGGTCTCTTGGCGTGCAGCTCAGGCGACGGAGGACAAGCCGACGCGGGCGACGCGGGCAGCGACGCCCCGACGAACGCGTGCTCGCAGCCCCCTCGCGCGTTCTGGACGTGGGACCTGTCCGTGATGCCGCCGAAGGACATCCAGACTGCGGCGACGTGCTACGGCGAGAGCGCCCACGCGTACGTCTTCGTCAGCGACGACGTGTGGGCCGCCGGGCAGATGACGCAGCCGCAGGTCAACGCCGTGCTCGACGCGTTCGAGAATCACACCCCGAGCGATCCTTCTCGCGGGAGCTACGCCATGGACACGCAGACGTTCGGTGATCCGCCCGACGTCGATGCGGACCCGCACGTTTACCTCTTTTACACCTCGCTCGGCGTCTTCAAGGGCCAGCGCTTCGACGGCTTCTTCCGCGACATCGACGAGACGAACGACCCGCACTCGAACCACGTCGAGATGCTCCACATGGACCCGACGGGGCCGAGCCCGGCCGACTCGGACTACATGCTCGGCATCATCATCCACGAGTTCGTCCACCTGATTAACTACAAGTACGACACCGCGGAGGAGGGCTGGCTCAACGAGACGCTCGCCGAGTCGGCGATGGCGCTCGGCGGCTACAACACCGATCTCCCGACCGCGCAGGCGTACTGCAAGGCGATGTACACCACGCCGCTCTGCGTGACCGGCTACTCCGACTACGGCGCCACGTTCTCGTGGGGCGCCTACATGCTCGATCGCTGGGGCACCGGCTTCCTGCGAGCGGTGCTCCAGGATCCGAATCATGGCCCGCCCTCGGTACAGGCGCACCTGCCGAACGCGCTGACCTTCCAGGACGCGTTCGGCGAGTTCTCGGTCGCCGCGACGATCAACCAGCACGCCATCGGCGACGGGCGCTACGGCTACGTCTCGGCGCAGCTCGGCGCGCTCGGCAAGGAGACTCCCGGGCTCGTCGACGGGCAGTCGCACGCGAGCGGCATGGTCCCGTGGAGCGCGCGCGCGATCCGGCTCACGCCGACGGGCGCCGGCACCGTCGCGATCGACCTCGCGTCGGCCGACTTCGCCACGCTGCGCGTCCACACCTTCGTCTTCGATCCCGCGAACCCGGCGGCGGGGACGGTCACCGCGCAGACCGTTGCCTCCGCAACCGCCGCCTTCAGCGTGCCGGTCGCCGCGAACCAGGTCGTCGATCTCGTCGTGGCCGCCGCGCCCGGCGCGTCGGTGCCGGACCTGCAGCCCGCGTCGACGCTCTTCTCGTATACGGCGACCTACACGCCCTGATTCGTCCGAGTCGCTCGAGGCGCGTCAGTTCGGAGTGACACCGTCGATCATCGCCTCGAAGGGCTTCTGCGCGGCGTGCACCGTCGCGCCGGGGCCGATGACCTTGAAGAAGTAGGACTCGCCCTTCGTCTCGACGATGGCGCCGAGCATCGCCCAGCCCGGGTGCGCGCCGGTCGACGGGCCCATGCCGCCCTGGTACGTCCCTTCGATCTGCACCATCGTCACCTTGAGGTCGTGGATGGTCTTGTGCGTCTCCTTCGGCGTCGGCGAGCCGTCGAACTGGCCCGCCCACCGCGCGATGTTCGTCGCCACGTCGCCGCCCGCGCGCGCCACGACGAGCTCGGTCTCGTCCTTGTCGGCGGTGCCGTGCGGCAGCTTGTACGTCGCCAGGCGCATCGCGTTCGGGTTGGGCGCGGGCGACCAGTCCGCGGGCGCCTTCCACGCGAGCGCCGGGGGTTCCCCTTCTTCGGCGGCTGCGGCGCCCATTCCGGCGCCCATGCCGCCGTGCACGTTGTCCTGCGGCGCCTGACCCATGCCCGCCGCGCCGTTGATTGCAGGGTGGTTGGGGGGCAGCGGCTGCGTCGAGTCGACCGGACCGGGCCCGCCGCCGCCGAAGTCCGACTGCACGCCTTGCATGTCGTTCTCTGCGGCCGGAGGAGGCGGCGTGGACGCGCTCGGCGCCCCGACGTCGCGGGAGCCGTACGCGAGGGCGAAGCCAGTTGCAGCGACGAGACCGACGACGAGGACGATGGAGCTCTTGCGCATGGGCCGCAACTAAAGCACGCCTCGTGCCGCCCCTCAGCTCCGAATTTGCGCGGTGTTTCGGCCGAGGCTGCGCAAGCCGCGCCAGGCGGCCCGCACGATTTGCAGCCGGTCCGACCTCAGCCTCATTTGGGCTTCGCGGCGCCCGCTTCTTTCAGCTGGAGCGGGGGCGTGAACTTCGCCACCGCGATCGCGTCCGGCAGGTGCCGGCACGGCCCCGAGCATTTCTTGGTCGCTTCCGCGTTGGGCGCGCACGCCGCCTCGAGCTCGGCGATCACCGCATCGGCGGACTTGCCCCGCATCCGCGAGCACGAGACGTACGCCATCGACAGGTCTCGCTTGTCGCTCGCCGCGGGATCGATGGATGGGAGGAACATCGCGTCCGCCGCGGGCATGGCCGGGCAGCGGTGTTCGGCGAAGGCGATCGCCGGCGCGTCCGTGAGCGAGAACTTTCCGTCGGGGAGGCTGTGCGCCGCGAGCTCCACCTCGAGCGGCCCCTCGTCGCTGGCCTCGCAGACCTTGCGCTTGCCGAGCTGGAACGAGACGCGCAGATCGGGGCGCCCGTCCTTGTCCATGTCCGTCAGGGCGTCGACCTCGAAGCTCCCGCCCGTCGGGTAAGGCGAGATCGCGCCCTTCTTGAACGTCACGAAGACGCGCGCCGCCGGCGCGTACGTGCGCAGGTTCTTGGGGACGACGCCGAAGAACTCGGGGACGCCGTCGCCGTCGAAGTCGAACATCGCGGCGTGCCGGCCCAGCAGGGGCGGCCACTCGACCCCGTCGAGCGTCGAGGCGAGCCGAGCGCGGGCGCCGTCCGAGCCTGCGAACAGGACCGTCTGTCGGACCGACGAGCTCGCGTCCTGCCGATCGACGCGGATCGCCCACGCGAAGCGCCCCGTCGACCAGCAGTGCATTCGCGGCCCGGGGCTCGTCCTGTCCTCTTCTCGGAGCGCGCTCTCGTCGAGCTTCTCCTCCTTGAGGACCGTGGCGCAGAGCGCGTCCAGGCCGGCGTCCTCGCCCGCGTCCGCGCGCCCGTGGTGACCGGCCAGCGCCGCGTCGGCCGGCGGCGCGGTCGTGCTCGATGTGTCCGTGGCGACGGGTGCCAGCTTTTCCGCGGGCTCGGAGCGGCACGCCGCCGCGCCGAGGACGAAGACGAAGAGGCCCGAGAGGATCCTTGTGCGCATGGGAATGACCTTCTAGCAGCCCCCACAAAACGGAACCAGCGGCGCCCCCTTGCGAGAGCGCCGCTGTTGGTGGTGAATCCGTGTGCCGTGCGCGGCACCGCGTGGATGGCTCGCCTACTGGAGGTGAACCTCACCGATGGCCGCGACGCGTCCCGGACCGTGGCAGATCATGCACTGCTCCGGTGTGCCGTTCAGCGCGTTGGCGCGCGTGTCGTAGAAGTGACCGCCGTTCGACTGCATGTGAGCCAGGTTCGTCGGCGAGTCGTGACAGGACGAGCACACCGACATGATCGGGGAGATCACGAGGGTGTCCGGCGTCGCATCGGTACCAACACCAGTCGTGGCGTTGAAGCCGAAGCCCGTGCCGTAACTGGTGACGCCGTCTGCGGTGACGTACGGCGAGATGGTGAAGCCGCTGGTGTACTTGCCCGTCGCCACCGTGTACGGCTGCATGTTCGGGATTGCCGCCAGCGAAGCCGTCGCCGTGAAGTCGTACGTGTTCGGCAGGTGGCAGACCTTGCAGTCGTTGAGCGGCGAGGGGAACTCGACGTCCCAGAAGCCGTCGGTCGGGCTCGAGGCGTGCCACGTGAAGGGCGTGGTGCGCTTGCGCGCGCCGTGGATCGCGTGGATGTAGTACTTCGAGCCGGCCGACCAGGCCGAGCTGGTGCGGTTGGGGTTGTGGCAGAACGAGCACGTCGGCCCGTCGTTGCGCTGGCCTGCGTGGAAGTTCGGGCTGACGCCCAGCACTCCGTGGCAGTCCTTGCAGTTGTTGTTGTCGACGATGGCGCGGCGGGCCTTGAAGCCGGTGGCCGTCTTCCAAACGTTCGGCGCGTTCATGATGAGGCCGCCCTGCATGTTCGACGCGGTGTAGGGGTACGCCGACAGGTCGGTCTCGGTGAGCGGCTGCTGGCCGTTCAGCGCGTAGGTGTAACCCACGCCGCCGGTCAGCATCGTCGCGTTGGCTGCGACGACCGCGTTCAGTGTGTTGAGCGTGTAGTAGCCGCTCGAGTCCGGCCCGGTGAGCGTGCCGGTCCCCGCCTTGCCGTTGAGCGCGTCCTTGATGTAGACGCTCGACGAGGCGTTGAAGTCCGCCGGCGTCATGATGCTGTCCTGCGGGACCGCCCAGGCGAACTGGACGCTCGGCGAGCCGACGAAGTTGTCCATCAGTTCGACGGTGCCGGCATCGCTCGCCGTGTTGAAGACCACGTCGGTCGCGCCGGCGTCGCCCTGGGTCATCTGGAGCTTGAACGTGATTGACGGACGAAGGACGTTGCCCGCGTTGGTGTCGGTCCACGTCTGCACGCTCTTGACGACGTAGGTGATCTGGGCCGCGCCCGCGGGGACGTAGCCACCTTGCGCCATGTAGGCCGCGTTGGTGTAGGCCACGCCGCCGTCGACGAGCTTGGAGTTGTTCGGATCGGGCGGTTCGACCGGCACGTGGTAGCCCGCGATGTCCGCAGGCTTGTGGCAGGTCGCGCACTGCGTGTCGTCCGCCTGCGTGCCGCCTACGTGCTTGCACGGCTTCGGCAGGCCGGTGGTGGTGTCGATTGTCACCGGGTCCGTACAAGTGGACCCGGCGGCCCCAGTGAAGTCGACGTAGTCGTGGCAAGAGCCACACGCCCTGCGTGACGGGTTGGTGCCGGACTGCGTGCCCTGGAGGGCGCCGGCGTGGCAGATGTCGCACCTGCGGACGTCCTGGGGGAAGGTCGCCGCGATACCGTGGAACTGGTTCGCGGGCGCGATGTTCTCGCCGTAGTGGATGCGGTGGATGTGCGCCTTCGAATCCGCCCACGGGTTGGAGACGTGGCCCGGGTTGTGGCAGACGTTGCACAGCGTGCCGTCGATCATCTTGCCGCCGTGCTGCACGAACTCGTCGGAGGTCGTGCTCTCGAGCCGGAAGCCGTCGTGGCACTTCCAGCAGTTCGTCGCCTGGACGATCTCGCGCGGCGTCGCCGTGCCGCCGGCCGGGATGTAGTAGTACGGATAGTTCACCGCGTACTGCGTCTTGCCGTTGGTCGGATAGACCATGTCGGTCTGACGTGTAGCGATGATCCAGACCACGTGGTTCTCGCTCATCTTGCCCGAGTCGTAGGCGACGGCTTGAGCGCCCGAGAGAGTCGTGGTGGGGTTGGTCGTCGTGGTCGGGAACGTGTACGTGTAGTCGCCCGCGCCCATCCCGTTCTCGACGAGGGTGCCCTGGCCGGGGCTGGGGCCGAGCGGCGTGTACCAGCTGGGCATGAAGAGAGGCGCCCCTCCGTCGGGGACCGCGTGGGCAGCCTGCGTGTAGACCGTGAGCGGCTGCACGTTGCCGTTGCTGTCCTTCGTGTAGTACGCGAGCGCGAAGGACGGCGAGACCGGCTGGTTGATGCTGTACTTGCCGGCGATGTCGACCGGGTAACCGTGCGAGTCCTTCAGCGTGAAGCGCACGGTGATCGGATTCGAGGTCGAGGTGCTGACGTCGCCTGGCTTGATGTTGGCCACGATGCCGGTCGTCACCGAGAGGCTGCCCGACGGCGCGGTGTTGCAGGCGTAGGTGGTCGACGTGATTTCGCTCTGGTCGAGCGTGCCGTTGTTGTTCGTGTCGACGCCGGTGTCGATCCGCACGCCTCCGAACTGGCAGTTGGTTCCGCCTGGCTCGGGCGACGTGCTCACGAGCGCGTTCTTGCCTGAGCCGTTGCAGATGTACGTGGTGGCCGATTGATTAACCTCGGATGGATCGAGGACGCCGTTCCCGTTGGTATCGAGACCGACTTCGACCTTCGTGCCGCCGTCGGCGCAATTGGCACCTGCGGGTTCCGGGCTCGTGCTGGTGAGCGCGTTTGCGCCTGGTGGTCCGGCATCGCCGGGGGGACCTGCTGGTCCTTGTGACCCGCTACAGGCCACGAGTACGCCGAACATTCCGTAGAATGCGGCTTCATACAGTCGTCTCATCGAACCTCCGTTCCTTGGAGTTGGTCCGCCGTCTGCTGGACCCTGGGCGGGTGGATCTTTGTCCTTGCCTAGTAGGTCGACTCGCATGAGGCACCTCCGCGTCCGCGCGTACGCAAGAGCGGTGCCGCGGTTTGTCCCATGAAATTTCCGCAGCATGGGCGTTATGACGCTGGCCAGCGCCTGCAAGCTTTGCTGGTTACGAGCAGTGCGTGCGCCGACAACGGTGGAGATTGGCGATAAGCGAGCAAGATGGCAGCGGAACGGGGGTTGCAAAACGCGCGCGTGTGAGGGTTCTCGTCGGCGTCGTTCTTGCGGTCGTTGTGGCTGGGTGCGCGGACGCACGCGACCAGCCCGACGCGGGAGGTGTGCACCCGTCGGGGTGGGGGGAAAAGGGGAGCCCGAATTTTCACGCGACCTGGTTGAAGGACAATAAATTCCCCCTCTCTCGTTGCCAGCAATGCCACGGCGCCGACTTCGCGGGCGGCGCCGTCGGCGTGAGCTGCTCGCAGGCCAACTGCCATAGCGATCCCGACAGCGGCGTCGCCATCGCGCCGATCGCTTGCACGACATGTCATGGATCAAACGGAACTCCGCGGCCCGACTCGGGCGCGCACTGGCAGCACGTGCCCTTTTGCGACACCTGTCACGTCGTTCCAGCCGAGACGGTGGAGCAGGTCACGCAGCACGCGAGCGGCGACGAGTCGACGCTGATCCACTTCGGCGGCATCGCCACGAAGAACCCATCGCCGACGTTCCAGCTCGACGGTGGCGCGCCGACGTTCGACCTCGGCCAGAAGCAGTGCTCGAACACGTACTGTCACGGCGCGCTCTCACCCGTGTGGACCGACCCGACCAAGCTCGGGTGCGACGGCTGTCACAAGGCGCCGCCGGTCAATCACACGCGCTGGTCGCGCCTCGCGAACACGCCGCAGTCCTGCGCGACCTGCCACCCGGACCCGACGGCCGATTCGCAGCACGTGACGCACGTCAACGGCAAGGTCGACCTCGACGCGCTCGTGTGCACCACCTGCCACGGCTCGGGCAATCACGCCAACCCGCCCGTCGACCTCGACGGCGGCACCGACCCGACCACGCGCGGCGTCGGCGCGCACCAGCGCCACCTCGACCCGATGCTCGGCGATCGCATCACCAACCCGCTCTACTGCAACGACTGCCACGTCGTGCCGACCAACGTGACCGACCCGGGCCACTACGATCAACCCCAGACGAAGGTGCGCTTCCCCTTCGGCGGGACGTACGACCAGAACGCGGCGACGTGCACAGTGTGGTGTCACTGGGACAAGACCCCTGGCCCGACGTGGACCGATAACTCCGGCGCGGCCCGCCAGTGCAGCTCGTGCCACGGCTTCCCGCCCGTCGTGACGCGGGCGAACACTCCGCACCCGAGCGTGGCGAGTGACGTCAACGTGTGCAAGATGTGCCACGTCTTCACCAATGCGACGCACGTCAACGGCGTCGTGGACTTCGTGCCATGAGAAGGTGGCTCCTCGCGCTCCTGATCGCGGCCGCGGTGGAGATCGCGCCGGCGCGCGCGCACGCGGAGCCCTTCCAGCTCCGCGCGGACGCGTTCGTCTACAGTCAGGGCTCGGGGTCGCCGACCGGCTATGTCGCGCTCTCGGGCGAAGACAAGCTGACGCCTTGGGCCGAGACCGAGGCCGTGCTCTGGGCCGGCAACGGGGCCACCGCCGACGCGCTCGTGTTCATGGTCAAGCTGCGCCACCCGAAGAACTGGGGTGAGCTCCGGCTCGGCCGGCAGATCATCAGCGCCGGCGCCGTTCGCCCGATCCACATCGACGGGGCCGACGGCCGCGTGCGCCTCCCGACGGGGACGAGCTTCGAGGTCTTCGGCGGCGTGCCGGTCGTACCGGAGTTCCAGTACGGCGCGTACGACTGGGTCGCCGGCGGGCGCGCAGCGCAGGCCCTCGGGCGGAACACCACGATCGGCGTGTCGTACCTGCAGCAGCGAGACGACGGCGCGCTCGCGTACGAAGAGGTCGGAATGGACTTCGCGTCGGCCCCGACGCGCTGGTTCGACGTCGCCTCGCACGCCGCCTACGACCTCATCGACCCCGGCCTCTCGGAGGCGCGGGTCTCGCTGGCCGGGCGCCTCGGGCCTCTGCGGCCCGAGCTGTTCGCGCTGCACCGCTCGCCGTCGCGCCTCTTGCCGGCGACGTCGCTGTTCAGCGCGCTCGGCGACATGGCGAGCGACTCGGCCGGCCTGACGCTGCTCTGGAAGATGTTCCCGCGCCTCGACGTGCTGCCCATCCTCGCGGCGCGCACGCAGGACGGCGACGCCGGCATCGACGCGACCCTGCGCACCACGCTCCGCCTCGACGATCGCGGGCGCGGCGCGATCGTGCTGGATCTGCGACGCCAGGGCTCCGGGCTCGACCCGTGGTCGGGCGTGCGCCTCGCCGTGCGCGTGCCGCTCACCGAGCGCTGGCTGGTCTCGACGGAGCTCGAGCTCGTCGTCCCCGACAACGACAACCCCGATCCCGCGGTCCGTGCGGTGCAGCGCGCGCGGGGCACGGTTTGGCCGTGGTCGCTCGTCGCGTTGCGCTGGGCCCCGATCCGCCACTGGGAGGTCGCGGGCGCGGTCGAGTCGGCGTCGACGCCCACGAGCACCTTCGAGGTCAACGCGCTGATGCGCCTCTCGGCGTCTTGGGGAGGCGGCACATGAACCAGCGCTGGCGCCTCACCTCGTTGCTCTTGCTCGTGCTGACCCTGGTCGCCGCGGCGGCGTGCGCGCGCGTCCTCGGCATCAAGCCGCCCGACGTGAAACCTTTCCCGCACACGGCCCACCTCGACAAGGGCATCAACTGCCGCGAGTGTCACGGCGGCGTCGCCAACTCGTCGAACGCCGACGGTACGATGCACATCCCCGGCACCGAGAAGTGCTTGCACTGCCACCAGAAGCCGCACGACAGCCACGACTGCAGCAACTGCCACGGCCTCGGGTACGTGCGCGAAGCCGTTCAGGCCGACGTCGCGAACCTGAAGTTCGATCACAAGTCCCACGTGGCGCGCGAGCACGGGCAGTGCGTCCGCTGCCACCGCGGCATCCTCGACAACTCGGACCACGTCCGGCCGACGATGGCCGTGTGCCTGAGCTGCCACGAGCACCAGGACGACTTCGCGATGCGCAGCTGCGATCGCTGCCACAAGAGCATCCGCGACGAGCACGTGATGCCGAGCTCCCACGTGGTGCACGAGGGCGACTGGCTGCGCGAGCACGGCGACCGCGCCGCCTCGGAGCGCGACCTCTGCTCGACGTGCCACGCCGAGCGTTTCTGCGCGGGCTGTCACGGCGTGACCGTGCCGGCGTTGCCCGAGAAGCAGGCGTTCGACGACCCGCTCCGCCTGGGCGTGCATCGCGCGGGCTTCATGTCGCGCCACCCCCTCGAGGCCAAGAACCAGCCCGGCATGTGCACGACCTGCCACACGCCGGACTCGTGCGAGAATTGCCACACCAAGAACAGCGTCAGCCCCGCGTCCGGCGCCAGGAGCCCGCACCCCCCGGGCTGGCTCGGCCTGCGCGGCGAGCCGAACGATCACGGCCGCGCGGCCTGGCAGGATCCCACCGAGTGCGCTAGCTGTCACTCGGGCGCCGGCGAGAAGCTCTGCGTCGGGTGCCACAAGGTAGGCGGCATGGGAGGCAATCCGCACAAGCCGGGGTGGACGAGCAACAAGCGGCCGATGTTCGATCAGCCGTGCCGCCAGTGCCACGGGGGTGGGTGATGTCGATGTGGAAGAACGTGCTGGTCGCATCGCTGCTGGCCTCCGCCACCCTGCTCGGCTGCGAAGGGCCGGTGGGCCCGCCGGGGGAGCAAGGTCCGCCGGGCGAAGGCGGGTCGGTCGTCTACGTCGACGCCGCGGCCCCACCGCCGCCCGACGCCGGGGACGCGACGGTCCCTCGATCGCACGTGTCGACGGGGCCAGGGCTGAAGCTCTCCCTCCAGAGCGCGAGCATCGACAACAAAGGCGTGGCGACGGTGGCCTTCACCATCACCGACGGCGCAGGGGTTCCGCTCGATCTCACGGGCACGTACACCGACGGGCAAGTCTTTCCGAAGTTCGTGATCTCGTGGCTCGGCGACCGCAACACCAGCGTGGGCAATCCCCAGGACAACGGCTCACCGGGCGAGTACACCGCGTACACGCTGCAGAGCCACAAGAGCGTCGA
>DATIQP010000942.1:0-3370 GCA_035470765.1 Polyangiaceae bacterium
CGCCACGCACGGCGACGCGCACGAGGGCATCGACGACTCGCCGGGCTCGCTCGAGGCCCTCCTGGAGCTCTCGGCGCGTCAGGAGGCCGAGGGCCAGGGCGATGCTCCGTGGCCGCCGCACTACGCCAAGCAGGACGGCGAACCGAAGCGTGTCGCGCCGTCGCGTGCCAAGAAGGAGGGCACGGCGGCGGCGCGCCGGGCGAAGCACCCGCTCATCGTCGTCGCCCAGGCCGCGGAGAAGGAGCCTGCGCTCGACGGGCTCGAACGGTGGAAGCGCAAGTACCCCAATGCCGCAGCGCGGCTCGCGCCCGAGGACGTCCTCGTCGACGCGATGCGTGGTCGGTTCACCACGTGGACGCGCATCCGCGTCAATCTGCGCAACGTCCCCGAGGCGGAGCGGCCGCCCCAGGAGAAGCCCGACCCCGACTACGAGCCCTTCGCACCCGCTTCGCCCGATCGGTGATCTCCGTAGAGAAAGGGCACATGTACCTTTCTTCCTCAGCCGTTCGCGCCCTCCAGCTCTTGCCTTCCTAGGGCCCTGGCACATCCGCACGTTTGGCACGCCTTACGCAGCATGTCCTGGGTCGAGGACAATGAAGGTCGCTCGCAAAATCGTGTGGGTGATGCTTGCGGCGTTCTTCGGCGTCTTCGCGGTGATCGGGTACTTCGACGCCCGGCACGTCGTCGAGGAGTACCACGCGCGGACCTCGGCCGAGCTTTTGACGACGGGCCGGGCGCTCGCTCCCGTGGTCGCCGAGGTGGGCGCCGTGGAAGGCCGAGAGCGGGCGCTCGACGTGCTGGAACGCGCGGACGGCGAGCGCGCTCGGATCCAGCTGCACTGCCGGGAGCTGGACACCTCCGGCGACGGCCAGGATCCTCCCCTCGACGCGACGCAGCGTGCCGCGCTCGGCAGAGGCGAGACGGTGACGATCGAGAGCGAAGCCTCCGATCGCATCTACGTGTACGTCCCCGTCCCGGCCACCAATTCTGCCCTCGAGGTGTCGGCGCAGCTGCGGCCCCGGCGCCAGGTCGTCGTTCACGTCATCCTCTCGCGATTGCTCGAGGGTGGGATCGCGGTCGTGATGGCCGCGGGCCTCGCCATCCTCGCGGCGATGTGGATGGTGGGCGCGCCGATGCGCGCGCTCGCCAACCACGCCCGAGCGATCGGCCTCGGCGACTTCTCGCGGCGGATCAAGCCGCACCGAGACGACGAGATCGGCGAGCTCGGCATCGAGATGAATGCCATGTGCGAGCGACTGGAACAGGCTCAGAAGCGGATCGCGGTGGAGGCGGACGCCAAGCTCAAGGCGATGGATCAGGTCCGACACGCGGACCGGATGAGCACGGTCGGCACGCTCGCCGCGGGGATGGCTCACGAGCTCGGCACGCCGCTCGGGGTGATCGGGGGCCGCGCGCGGATGATCGCGACCTCCGAGGGGGTGTCCCCCGAGGTCGCGCAGTACGCCCGGGTCATCTCGGGGCAGGTCGAGCGGATGACCACCATCATGCGGGGCTTGCTGGGCTTCGCGCGGCGCGCCCCCGCCACCAAGGCGAACACGAACCTGCGCGACCTCGTGAAGCGGATCCTCGAGCTTCTCGGTCCATTCGCCACGAAGCAGGACGTCGCGCTGGCGCTCGACGAGGAAGCGGAGGCGGTCTGGGCCTCGGTCGACGCATCTCAGGTCGAGCAGGCCGTGGCCAACATCGTCGTCAACGCGATCCAGTCGATGAACGGGCCGGGCACGGTGGGGGTGCACGTCGAGCGCGTGCGGGCGGTAGCGCCCGGAGAGAGCAGCGCGCGCGAGTTCGCGCGCATCTCGGTGAAGGACTCCGGCGCGGGGATTGCCCCCGAGGATCTGCCGCGCATCTTCGAGCCCTTCTTCACCACCAAGCAGGTCGGAGGCGGCACCGGGCTCGGCCTGTCGGTGACGTACGGCATCGTCCACGAGCACGGCGGCTTCATCGACGTGCAGAGCAAGGTCGACGCCGGCACCACCATCGCGATCCACCTCCCCACCTAGCGGCTAGGAGCCCGGCTCCAGGAGCACCTTGATCGAGCCGCTCTTCGCCTTCTGCCGCGCGGCGAGGAACCCCCGCCGGAACTCGCGCATGGGGTACGTGTGCGTCACCATCTCCGCGGGCTCGAGGCGGCGCCGCGCGACCAGGTCGAGGTAGTGGGCGAACGCGTGCTCGCGCCGGCCCTCGACCGTCTCCATGCCGTAGCCGCTCGCGCCGATGACGGAGAGCTCCTTGAAGTAGATCGGCGTCCACTCGAACCGCGCGGGCGGAGAGACGCCGACCATCACGAGCGTGCCGTGCGGGCGCAACACGCGGATCCCCGTCTCGAGCGTTCGCGCCATCGCGACCGTGTCGTAGACGCGATCGACGCCGCCGTGGAGCCACGGCAAGCCGCCGAGCGGGCGCAGGAGCGGGGTCTTCGTCCGCTCGCCGATCTCCGCCACCAGGGCCGCCGGCGGCAACGCGAAGAAATCATGCGCGCCGGCGGCGAGCACCTTGTCGCGCATCGAGGCGTGGACGTCGACGCCCCAGATCGTCACGCCGGGGTGGAGGCGCGCGAGCAGGTGGATGAGCATCATCCCGAGGGCGCCGCAGCCGAAGACCAGGGCGGTCTCGCCTTCTCGCGGCGGCGCCTTGCCGATGGCGTGAAGGCACACCGCGAACGGATCGGCGAGCGCGCCCTCCTCGAAGGTGACGTCGCTCGGGATCGGGAAGCACGCGCTCGCGTGCGCCGGCATGTGCGTCGCGAAGCCGCCCGAGAGATCGCGGCAGTTGCCGTGGTGCATGCCGGGCGCGAACCGCCCCGCGGTGAAGCTGCGACACTGCGCGAGCGCACCGGCCTTGCACGCCTCGCACTCGGGAAGGCCGCGCACGCGGCAGGTGATCCACGGGAAGCACGCGACGCGGTCGCCCTTCTTGACCGAGCGCACGTCCTTGCCGGCCTCGACGACCGTGCCCACGATCTCGTGGCCGACCACGTGAGGGAACGAGATGATGGCGCTGAGCGGGTTGTCGAACGCGCCCTCGAGCCAGGCTTGCTTCACGTCGCTGCCGCAGATGCCGCAGTAGCGCGTCTCGATGACGACCCAGTCGTCGCCGAGCAGCTTCGCGTCGGGCACGTCGCCGTAGGCGAGCGGGCCCAGGCGGCTGAGCGTGCCGCCGGCCGAGAGCGCGCCGAGGATCTTGGCGGCGGCGAGGCGCGGGTACGAGAAGTGGAAGCTGAGGGCCTTCATTCGGCGGCTCGCGTCGCGACCGCCCTTTGGTCCGGGGCTTTCTCGACGCCGTCGCGGAGCTTGTGGGCCACCAGCACGAGGACGAGGCCCGCCGGCACGAAGAAACCGACCTCCACGAG
>DATIQP010000943.1:0-1532 GCA_035470765.1 Polyangiaceae bacterium
GCCGACACGGACCTTCAGGGCTGCGTCGGCCGGCGCATCACCGACTCGGCGATGGCGTGCATCAAGACGGCCGACACCGAGGACGCGATCATCAAATGTCTCCGTTGAAGCCGAGCAGCGCGAAGGCAAATGTCGGCGTGCTACATGCCCGCCGACTGAATTGGCTGGCGGCCTTGTTCCTGGTGGCGACGGCCGCGGTCGCCGGGTGCCGCAAGCACGTCACCCAGGCGCAGTGCGACGAGATGGTCGGCCACTACGCGGAGCTCGTCGTGCGCGAGCGATTCCCCGACGCGTCGGCGGACACGATCGCCAAGGAGAAGGAGCGCGAGCAGGGCGAGGCGCGCGCCGACGACGGCTTCAAGAACTGCACGACGGAGCTCGAGCCGTCCGACCACGCCTGCGCGATGGCCGCCACGACCCCGGACGCGCTCGAGACCTGCCTGAAGTGACTACTTGGTGTGGGCGGCCCGACCGCTGAACTTCCACTGCCCGTCCTCGTGGCGCGGCTCGCCGGGGACGCCCCAGACGACGTCGCCACCGAGCTTGCAGACCTGGTCCTTGAGGGTGCGGAGGCACTCGTCCTTGGAAATCGTGTCCTCGCAGTGCGCGCCCACCGGCCCGATGTTCTCGGTCGGCGACGTCGGCGTGCTCTGGAAGACCGTCACGTCGCACCCTTCGGGGCGCGACGGAAAGCGCGAGCTCTGACCGCCGCAGGCGCACAGGGCGGCGGCGGCGACGACTGCTGCAGCGATCGACGTGGAGCGAGTCACGTGCGCACCTCCTGTGCGGGCATCGACGGCCCGCTTGGAATCAACGGAAAGCCCAGCGCCTCTCGCTGGGCATGCCAGGCCTCGGCCACCGCGCGAGCGATGCCGCGCACGCGCCCGATGAAGCGCGCTCGCTCCGTCACGCCGATCGCGCCGCGCGCATCCAGCACGTTGAACTGGTGCGCGGCCTTGGTGACGAAGTCGTACGCCGGCAACACCAGCTTCTTCTTCGGGTCGTCCGACAGGGACAGGAGGCGTTTCACCTCTTTCTCGTAGTGGTCGAACGCGGCGAAGTGCGCGGGGACGTCGGCCTGCTCGAAGTTGTACGTGCTCCACTCCCACTCGACGCGCTTGAACAGCTCGCCGTAGCGGACGCCGGGCGCGTACATCACGTCGTAGACGTTGTCGGCGTCCTGCAGGTACATGCAGATGCGCTCGAGGCCGTAGGTCAGCTCGCCCGAGACCGGCTTGCAGTCGAAGCCGCCGACCTGCTGGAAATAGGTGAACTGGCTGATCTCGAGCCCGTCGAGCCAGACCTGCCAGCCGAGACCCCAGGCTCCGAGCGTGGGCGACTCCCAGTCGTCCTCGACGAAGCGCACGTCGTGCTCCTCGGCCACGGTGCCGATGGCGCGGAGCGACTCGAGGTAGAGATCCTGGATGTCGATCGGCGACGGCTTGAGGACGACCTGGAACTGGTGGAATTGCTGCAGGCGGTTCGGGTTGTCGCCGTAGCGACCGTCGGTCGGCCGGCGCGAGGGCTCGACG
>DATIQP010000944.1:0-15125 GCA_035470765.1 Polyangiaceae bacterium
CGACGCCCGCTGCTTGACGGTTCTCGACGCGGCGAGCTGCGCGGCCTCGGCGGCCTGCTGCGTCGCCTCGGTGGCGCGCGTGTGCGCCGCCCACAGCGCGCCCTCTTCGCTCACCGAGCGGGCCGCTGCGCCACCCTGCGGGTTGCGGCGCCACAGGCGAAAGAACCGGTTCTTCTGGGCTTTGACCTCGGCCATCTCAACCTCCGAAACGCAGAGCCCAGCGGGCCCCTTGCAAGCTCGCGAACGTCGCGCCGAGATCGAGCGTCCGCGCGGCGACCCCGTCGACCATCACCGCGCCCTCCGCGTCGGGGTGCGGATCGTACATGCCGCTCGCGAGCACCTCGCACCCGACCAGCCCGACCGGCTCGCCGAGGTACCGGCACACGATCAGCACGCCGGCGCTCGTTCCCCTCGCGTCGACCGACACGACGGGCACCACCTCGCCTTCGGTGTGGGCGATCCCCACGAGCGGCTTGGGCGCGCCCGGCACGCGCGACACGGGCGGGCAGGGCACGATCCGGACGACGGCGCTCGCCGGCAAGAAACGCAGCGCCTCCCCGTCGCGGATCACCACGCCGCCCCGCTTGGCAGCCATCACGCCGCCCTTCGACGAACGAGGCGGGCCTCGATGAGCTGGAACAGGATGCGGCACGCGTCGAAGCTCGAGAGGTGGCTCGCGGCGATGACCTCGCGCACGGTGCGCTCGCCGTCGACCGCTTCGAGCACGGCGCGCTCCGAGCGGGCGAGTTTCTCGTCACCCCCCATCGACTCGACCGAGGCCGGATCGGGCAGCAGCACCTGGTCGAAGCTGCCGAGGCGCGCCTCGATGACCCGCCACTCGTCGACGCGGCGGAAACCTTCCATCACCACGGACGCCACGGGCATCGCGAGGCGCGCCCGTTCGGCGTGGGGCGTCGAGAGCCCCTGCCGGAACTCGAAGCGTCCGGCCTGCCAGCGGAGGAGCTCGTAGATGAGCTCGCTCGACTGCCTCGTGAGCGCCTCTTTGAGCTGGGCTTCGCTCACCTTGCCCGCCTCGAGCAAGAGATCTCCGAGCAGCTTGGCGCGCCCGCTCCGGGGCCCGGACGACGGCGTCCTCTCGGTGGCGACCGAGCTGCGGGCCGAGTCGCCGTTCGACGGAGGGACCTGCGAGTTGGTCTTCACGAGCTCCTCGAGCTCGGCCTCGGTGACGAGCCCCTCCTCGAGGAAGAAGCGTCCGAGGCGGAACTCGTCGCCCGCGCCGCGCGATTGCACGAGATCCACGAGGCCGCCGCGCATGTGGATGCTCATCTCGCTCGACGCGTTCCAGATCGCCAGCGTGCCGGTCTGCGCCTCCATCTGCAGCAGCTGCAGCACGGCGCCGATGGGGATCGCCGCGAGGTTGCCGCTGAGCACCACGGTGTTCTTCTCGGTGAGATCGACGGCGCGCACCGTGGCCGCGAGCTGCGCGATGCGCTCGGGCGAGAGCTTCGTCGCGATCGCTTCGATGATCCGGCCCTCGTCGCCGAAGATGCCCGGCGGGAGCTTCGCCAGCAAGGGTGCGAGGACGTTGCCGAGCTGCGCTGCGAAGTCGGCGGCGGCGCGGGCGCGGATGTCGCTCTCTTCGCGGGCGGCGGCGGAGCGCGCCGAGAGCGCTCCGTCGCTCTCGTCGAGCACGAGCGGCGGAACGGAGATCGGCTGGCCCGAAGCCACGCGCTGGAGGGAGTGCTCCACGGCCGCGACGAGCGCCTGCGCGTCGAACGGCTTCGTGATGGCGTCGATCGCCCCTGTCTGCTGCACGAACTGCTCGCGGATCCGGTCCGTCTTCGCGCTCATCAGCAGGACGGGCATCCGCTTCCACTCCGCGCGCGCGCGGAGGGCGCGACAGAACTGGAAGCCGTTCATCTTCGGCATGACGAAGTCGAGCAGCACGAGGTCGAATGGCTTCTCGGCGGCCGTGAGGGCCTCGAGCGCCACCTGGCCGTCGCTCGCGGCCTCGGGCTCGAAGCCGTGGCGTTCGAGGATGCTGCAGACGACTCGGCGGATGGTGTTGCTGTCGTCGACGACGAGGATGCGGTGGGCCATGGATGGCGGAGGTGTCCTAGCCTAGTTCACCGGCGCCCGTTCGTCGCGTGAACTCGCCCCAAATCGGGCGTTCTGCTACACGCCGAAGAAGTGGACCTTCTCCTTCGCGGCGGCACGCTCGTCACCTGCGACGCTCGGGACACCGTGCTCGAGGCGGATCTGCTCGTGCAGGGGGGGCGCATCGCCGCCATCGGCCCGAAGGCCGCCCGCGCCGCCCTCCGCCCGGCGCGGGTGATCGACGCGCGCGGTTGCGCCGTGATCCCGGGCATCGTGCAGGCCCACGTCCACCTGTGCCAGGTGCTCTTCCGCGGAATGGCCGACGACCTGCCGCTCCTCTCGTGGCTGCGGGAGCGCATCTGGCCGCTCGAGGCTGCCCACGACGAGAAGAGCTTGCGGGCGAGCGCCGAGCTCGGGTTGCTCGAGGCGATGCGCGCCGGCACGACCACGCTGCTCGACATGGGAACAGTGCACGGTTACGACGCCGTGATGGACGCGTGCGTCCGCGCCGGCGTCCGCGCGGTCGGGGGCAAGGCGATGATGGACGCGGGAGGCGGGGTGCCTGCGGGGCTGCGCGAGACGACGCGCGCCAGCCTCGACGAGAGCGAGCGCCTCTGCCGCGACTGGCACGGGCACCCGAGCGGGCGGGTCGGCTACGCGTACGCCCCGCGCTTCATCCTATCGTGCAGCGAGCAGCTCGTACGCGGCGCCGCGGAGCGCGCCGAGGCCGCGCATGCCCACGTCCACTCGCACGTCGCCGAGCACCCGAGCGAGCGCGAGGCGGTCCGTGCGGCGCTCGGCCGTGACGACGTCGAGGTCCTGCGAGGCTGGGGCGTGCGCGGTCCTCGCGCGATCCTCGCGCACGGGGTGCAGCTGACCGACGACGAGGCGCGCGAGGTGGCGCGCGACGGGACGCGCATCGTCCACTGCCCGAGCGCGAACCTGAAGCTCGGCTCCGGCATCGCGCGCGTCGCCGAGCTCGACGCGCTCGGCGTCCCGCTCGCGCTCGGCTGCGACGGCGCCCCGTGCAACAACAACCTCGACCCGTGGCAGGAGGTGCGCCACGCCGCGCTGTTGGCCAAGACGCGCACCGGTCCGAGCGCGCTGCCCGCTCGCCGCGCCTTGCGCCTCATGACGATCGACGGGGCGAACGCGCTGGGCCTGGGGGCCGAGGTCGGCTCGCTGGAGCTGGGCAAGCGCGCGGACGTCGCGGTCGTGCGCCTGGACGGCGCCCACGTCGAGCCGGGGGGCGACGTGTTCTCGAGGCTGGTCTACGCGGCCAAGTCCAGCGACGTCCGCCACGTGCTCGTCGACGGGGAGATCGTCGTGCACGACGGCGAGCACACGCGGCTCGACGGCGAGGCCGTGGTCGCCCGCGCGAGACAGATGGCGAGGGTGGTCACCGTGCGGGCGAAAATCTAGGTCAGGAAATCCCGCGGCCCTCGGCGTCTTCGATCTGCGACAGCACCACCGCGAGCGCGTCCTTCGCGCGCTCGAGCGACGCCCGGTCCGCTTCCCACTTTGCGTACGCCTTGTCCGCGCGCGTCGTCTCGCGCCCGAGCCTGTCCTTCGTCTCGGCGAGGTCGGCGCGCAGCGCGGCGGTCTCCGCCTCGAGCACCACGATGCGATCCTTGGCGGTCGCGAGGTCGCGCTCGAGCTGCTCCTTGGCGCCCGTGAGCTCCGCGAGGCGCTCCTCGAGGTCGGCGATGCGCGCCTCGTTCGCCGCGTCCTTCGACGCCTTCGCCTGGCTCAGTTGCGAAAGCTCGTTGCGGAGCTCGGCGACCTGACCGTCGCGCTCGCGGCCGAGCGCGGCGAGCTTCTCGTCGCGGTCGTGCTCGAGCTCGGTCACCCGGCTCGCGTGCGCGGCTTCGAGCGCGGCGATCTCCGAGCTGCGGCGCTGCTCGGCGGAGGCCAGCTTCTCGTCGCGCTCGCTCTCGAGCGCTGCGACGCGCTGATCGCGGTCGCGCTCGATCGCAGCGACCTCCTCCGCGCGACGCTGCTCGGCGGCGGCCAGCTTCTCGTCGCGGTCCTGTTCGACGGCGGCCACCTCCGAGGCGCGCTTCGCCTCGAGCTGCGCCTCGCGCGCCGCGAGCTGCTCGGCCGCTTCCTGCTTCGCCGTCTCCAGCTGCTCCTCGTGGCTCGCCTGAGCCACGGCCGTCTCGCTCGCGTGCTTGGCGGCGAGCGCCTCTTTCTCCTGCCCGTGCTCGGCGCGGAGCTTCCCGAGCTCCTCCTGGTGGGCCCGGTGGAGCGCGGCGAGCCGCGCGTCGCTTTCGGCCTTCGCCTCGGAGGCCTGGACCTCCAGAGCTTCGGTGAGATCGGAGACGGCCTTGTCGTTGGCTGCCCTCAGCGCGGCCTCGTGCGCCTGCTCCGACTCGGAGAGCGCCGCGCGCTTCTCCTCCGCCGCGCGCTCGAGCGCCGCCGCGTGCTCCGCCTGCATCCGCTCGACCGTCTGCTGGTGGTCCGCCTGCGCGGCCGCAGCCTGGGCGGCATGGGCCTCGGCGTCGCTCGCCGCTTTCGAGCGGGTCTCCTCGAGCTCCCTCGTTCGCGCCTCGAGGTTCGCGGACGTCTCGCCCAGACGCTCCTTGGTCTCCTTCAGCTCCGCGCTCCGCGCATCGAGCTCGGCCTGCGACTTGTTCAGACGCGTCTTGACGTCCTCGGCGAGCTTCTTCGCCTGGTCCTTGTCGCGTGCGAGAGCCTCGGTCTTCTCTCGTGCCTCCTCGAGCTGGCGTTCGACGCCGATGATCTTGTCCTCGAGGTCGGCCTTGCTGCGCTCGAAGGTCAGGGTCTTGTCGCGAGCCTCGACGATCTCCTTGTCCTTCCTGCTCAGCGACTCCTTGAGCAGGAGGATCTCCTTGTCCTTCTTGTTGAGCGCCTCGCGCAGGTCGAGGAACTCGCGGCTCGACACGCCACCCTTGCTGCCGGCGGCGGCGAGCTTGGCCTTGAGCTCCTCCAGCTCGCGCTCCATCTTCTGCTGCTCGGCCTCGATGCGCGAGTCGAAGTCGGCGCGCAGCTTCCCGGCCTCCTCGCGCGCAGCGGCCAGCTCCTTCTCGAGCTCGGCGATGCGCCCAGTGTCCGGAGCCGGCATCGGCGGCGGGGCCGCGCTCTTGCGCCTCGCCTCGGCGGCGGGCGCTCCGTTGGCCGGTCCACCCCCGGAGATCTTCCCGAAGCCGCCCTCGATGAACGCGTCGATGTCCGCGTCGACGCCCTCGAGCTTCGGCGCCTCGGACGGGCGCTTGGCCGGCGGATGCGCCGAGCGGGCGCGCGCCTCCTCGACGACCTCGGTCCCGTCCTCCTCGAGGTCCATGCTGTCGAGAGGCAGCTCGTCGTCGATGACGATGCCGTCGCCGTTCCCGGCGGCCTCTCCCAGCTTCACGAACTGGTTGATGTGCTGCAAGAGCTCGCCGAACGCGATCGGCTTGTGGACGTAGTCCTCGGCGCGGGTGCGCAGCTTGCGGTGTTGGTCGAACGTCTCGTCGCTCGACTCGCTCGACATGATGATGAGCGGGACCTCCTTGAGCTTCGCGTCCTTCTTCAGCTTGTTGCACACCGAGAAGCCGTTCATTCGAGGCAGCTCGATGGAGAGCAGGATGAGATCGGGCATGTCGGATGCGGCTTGCTGCAGCCCCGCATTGCCATCGTCGACGACGTTCGTCGTGCAACCGAGCTTGGCGAGCTCGCTTCGGAGCTCGGCGGCGAACGCCGCGTCACTCTCGAACACCAGCACTTTCGTGGACATGTATCCTCGTGCGAGGGAGCCGGATCAGCGACTCGGAAAAATAGGGGGGGGATGCCTTCGCTCCCGGGAAATCAGGATACGTAACCCCCCAAAACCCTGTCAAACGCGCAGACGGTCTCCGCGGGCCTCATTTCGGCCTATTTTGCGGCCGAGCCGCTTTTTCCGCGTGGCCGCTCGTGCCGAAACGGCGGTCGAGCTCGGCCAGGACGGCGCGGATGGGCACGTTGCGGTGCCGAAGGCCGACCACCAGGTGGTAGACGACGTCGGCGGCCTCGCTGACGACACGCTCGTCGCTCTCGTTGGCGAGCGCCCGCGCGAGCTCGCCCGCCTCTTCCTCGATCTTCTGGCCGATTTTCTCCGGCGCGTCGTACAGGCTCTTGGTGTAGCTCGCGCTCGCCGAGCCGCGCTTGCGCTCCTCGAGCGCCGCCTCGAGCCTCAGCAGCAGCGGCACGCGCGGACCGCCCTCCGAGCCGAAGCAAGCCTCCGAGCCGGTGTGGCAGCTCGGCCCGTGAGGAGTGCCGAGGTAGAGCGCCGCGTCCTCGTCGCAGTCGAAGCGCACCTCGCGGACGTCGATGACGTTCCCGCTCGTCTCGCCCTTCACCCAGATCGCGTCGCGCGAACGCGAGAAGAACGTCGCTCGACCCGTGGAGCGGGTCTGCTCGAGGGCGTCGGCGTTGGCCCAGGCGAGCATCCGCACCTCGCCCGTGAGGTCGTCCTGCACCACGACCGGCATCAGGCCCTTGTCGTCGAACTTCTTCATCGGCGAGCATTTAGCACGCCGATACGCGCTCGCGCTTCGCCGGGGTTGATCCCGCGTGTGCTAAGACCCACCCTGTGCCCGACCTCGCCTTCGCGACGCCCCGAAAGCTTCCCCGCCCGTCCGAGCTGCGCGGGCGCGTCGTCGTGCTCGACGTCGCGTTCGCGTCGGAGGCCTCCGGTGGCGGGTTCGACAAGCTCACCAAGCCGTTGATCGAAGGGCTGGGCCCGCGGCTCGTCGCCTGGGTCGACCACCACGATCACGTCCTGCACGCGCAGTACTCGGCCGATCCGCGCTTCGTGCTCGCGACCAAGCAGGAGCACGGGGCGTGCCCCGAGATGGTGACGCCCGAGCTCGTCGCCAGGGTCGGCCAGGTCGACACCATCGTCTGCCACACCGATTTCGACGGGCTGTGCAGCGCGGCCAAGTGGATGCGCGGCGGGGCCGAGCCGTACCCCGGCGCCGACGACGACGCGCGAGCCATCGACACCCGCATCGGCAAGCCGAGCACGATCGGCGTGCGCATCGACCGCGCCATCCGCGCGCGCTCTCGAGACAACGCGCTGTTCGGCCTCATCGTGCGCCACCTCGCCTCCGGTCTGAGCGACGACTCGCTCTGGAAGCCCATCGACGAAGCCTCGTCAGAGCTCGCGTCGCTCGAAGCAGAGACCCGGCGCGTCGCCGAGCGTTTCATCCTCCTCGAGCTGTCCGGCGAGGCTGGCCCGAAGTCGGCGGCCTACGTCGATGCCACCCCCTCCCACGGCCGCTACGACAAGACGTTGCTGCTGCTCACGGGGCAGGAGCGAGCGGACATCGCCATCGTCCTCGATCGGGACACTCTGACCATGGCCGCGCCCTTCGGGAGCGGTGTGAGCTTCCTGAAGATCCTGGGGTTATCCGGTGGAATGCCGACGCTCGTGTCCGTCCCGAAGCCGCGGCTCCTTGACGCGATGCGGCAGCTCGGTGCCCGCGAGGATCAAGTCGCGAAAATCACGTGATCGCGGTGACTTGAGAGGGTAGGCGCGAACCTGCGGCCCAAACCGACCGCGCGGCCAGCCCAGCTCACTCCAAAGATGCTGTGTAAGCTGCGGAATTGTCACTGATTCCCGGTTGACCGCGTCGCCGCGCACGTGGTACTCGGACCGGGCTTTCTTCGAGGATCATTTCACTGGCAAGGGCGGGTCTTTCATGGCGGCAAAAGCGTGGGGTGGTGCAGCACAACAGAAGAGCGTCGAAGAGGTCTTCTTTCAGAACGATGCCGTCTCGCTCTGCATGATGATTCACCGTCGCGCCAAGACCATGCGCGTGATCGACTTCCGCGCCGGTCCCAGCCAGGCCAAGCGCATGTTCGTGCTCTCGATGGCGCAGCGCGAAGGCGTCGAGAAGGTCTACACCCTCGTCGAGCGTGACGAGGTCTCTACGTGGGTGAAGCTCGGCTTCGCGCGCGAGGGCAACATTCCGGGCTTCTACAAGCGAAGCGACGCCTTCTTGCTCGGCTGCAACGTGGATACCGCCAGCCGCCGCCAGAGCGAGATGCGGATCGCGGTGCGGGAAGCGGTGGGCGTGATGGCGCAGGACGACGAGTCCGAAGCGGTCGAGGAGGAAGTGCCGGTCGACGCGCGCGCCCTCGAGTTCGCCGAGCGCACCATCGTGCACGCCAAGAAGGCCGCCAAGGCTCTCGTCGGCAAGGCGCTGCCCAACATCAAGATCAACGACATCGGCGAAGCGGAAGCGAAGAAGCAGGTCGCCGCCGCGCTCAAGGCGAACCGGGCGCTCACGGCGTTCGAGCCGTTCGGGCGGGACGTCGAGCGTCGCTATTTCCTGATGACCGGTCGAGGCGGCTACGAGCTCGTGATGTCGACCGAGTCGCAGGCGTGCTTCGGCAACTCGTTCCTCGAGATGCTCACGCCTCCGAAGACCGACAACGAGCGGCTCGCCGTGATCGCGTCGCTGCGGGCGATGTGCGACAAGATGCTGGCCGAGGGGGCGGTCAGCTGCTTCGCGCTCGCTCCGTCCGACGACGTCTCGCTCGCGACCGCCTTTGCGTACAACGGCTTCCGCCGCACCGGGTTGTTGCAGAACCACCTCCAGGTGGGCACGCAGCGCAAGGACGCGATCATCTGGTCGCGCCGCCTCGCCAACCCGACCGACGTCGCCTGAGTAGTAGGCAGACGGCCCGCCGTCCTTGCGGCCATACAGTAGGATTGAGATAATTCGATCCTACGGATGCCGCCGCGCCTCGCGGCGACTTGGAGGCGATCAATGCGAAGCCGTGGACCTGCTGTCTGGGTCGCGCTCGTGGCACTCATCGTCGCGATAGCCGCGGCGTGCGGCGACAGTGGCGGGAACTTCAGCGACGGAGGCAGCGGGCAGGATGGCACGATCAGCTTCCCCGAAGCAGGGTTCAACCCCGATTCGGGGCTGCTGACCATCTCGCCGCTCAACCAGACGCTCAACGTGACGTACGGCCAGCCGCAGCCGATGGTCACGTATCAGGCCGCCTGGAACGGTACGCCGGTCGCGGCGTCGTTCTCCATCGATCGAGGCGAGCTCGCGGACGTCAACGCGGCCACGGGCGTGCTCACGCCGAAGGCGACGCTCGGCGGAAGCGGCATCGTGACGGCGAGCTACCAGGGCTACCAGGCGTCGACGCCGGTCACGATCCTGCTCACGTGGACGCAGAACGGCGATCCCAGCGCGGGCGATGCGGGCGGAGGATCGGGCGGCGCAGGCGGCGTCGGCGGCGAGGGCCCCGGCGGTCCTGTCTCCGGCTCCACGCTGACGGTGCTGCAAGGTACGCCGGCTGCGGATCCAGGCCTCGCGTGGCTCTACCCGTACGACGCGACGGTGTGGCCGCGCGGCCTGCTCGCGCCGCTCTTGCAGTGGGCGCCGGGCGCGGCGGCCAGCTACGACGCCATCTACATCCATGCTCACGAGAAGGCGCTCGACTACAAGGGCTACTTCGCCAAGACGGCGACGCCCTTCATCCACCACCCGATCCCACAGGCGGCGTGGCACGCGCTCAACTACTCCAACCAGGGCGAGGACCTCGTCGTCGACATCGTCCTCAGCAAGGGCAACGTCGCCTACGGGCCCATCACCGAGACGTGGAAGATCGCCAACGGCTCGCTCAAGGGCACCGTCTACTACAACTCGTACGGCACCGCGCTCGCGAAGAACTACTGCTGCGCCTTCAACGGCTCGACGTTCGGCGGGGCGACGCTCGCCATCAAGGGCGGCTCCACGTCGCCGGTGCTCGTGGCGGGCACCAACGGAGGCTCGCCGCAGTGCCGGGTCTGTCACTCGGTCGCCGCGGACGGCTCGGGGCTCGTCACGCAGCACGGCGACGACTACGCCGCCAGCAGCCAGTACGACCTGAAGAACAACAACCTCGAGACGGGGATGAGCCCGGCGGACTACCGCTACGCCTTCCCGGCGCTCTCCCCCGACGGCGCGTTTCTCTTCAGCAACTCGTCGCCGCTGCCGGGCGTGAACAACACGGCCGCGAGCGCTCTGTTTCAGGTGCCCTCCGGAACGCCCATCGCCGCGACCGGGCTGCCGGGGGGCCTGCGCGCCGGAATGCCGGTGTTCTCGCCGGACGGCAAGCACGTCGCGTTCAACTATTACAGCTCCGATCAGAAGTCGCTGGCCGTCATGGACTTCGCCGCGAACGCGTTCTCCAACCTCACGGTCCTCGACACGCCGAGCGGCTCGTTTCCCGACCTGTACCCGTCCTACCTGCCCACCAACGACGCCGTCGTCTACGAGCGCGAGACGGCGAGCGACGGCGAGTTCGGCGCCACGCGCAACGGGTCGCGCGGCGAGCTCTGGTGGGTGACGACGGCCAGCCCCGCGCCGACACGCCTCGACAAGCTCAACGGCGCCGGCTACCTGCCGAGCGGCGTCAACAACCACAACGCCGACACGACGCTCAACTACGAGCCCACCGTCGCTCCGGTCGTGGCGGGCGGCTACGCCTGGGTCGTCTTCACGAGCCGGCGCATGTACGGAAACGTCGCCACGATCGACCCGTTCTGGAGCGATCCGCGCGATCACGACATCAGCGCCACGCCGACGACGAAGAAGCTCTGGGTCGCGGCGATCGACGTCAACGCGCCGGCGGGCACCGATCCCAGCCACCCCGCGTTCTACTTGCCCGCGCAAGAGTTGCTCGCCGGCAACTCGCGCGGCTACTGGGTCGTCGATCCGTGCAAGCAGGACGGTAACTCGTGCGACACCGGCGACGAGTGCTGCGGCGGCTACTGCCACTCGTCCGACGGCGGCCTCGTCTGTTCGTCGACGACCGGCGGCTGCTCGGCGGAGTACGACAAGTGCACGACCAACGCCGATTGCTGCGGTACGGGCTCGCTGGTCTGCATCAACGGCCGGTGCGCCCAAAAGACTCCCAACTAGGACCGCCTCCATATTAGGCTGCCCGTTCGTGCGGTTCGAGATCACTCACGAGTTCGAGATCCCGCTCGACGCGCTCGAGCTCGCGGTCATCTCTCCCGACCTGTTCTCCAAGTTCAAGGCGCGCCTGAAGAGCCTGGAGGAGGTGCGCCAGAAGCAGCACGATCTGGTGGGAGGCGTCCTGCGCCGGGTGTGGGCCTACCAGGCCAACGTCAAGGTGCCCGTCTTCGCGAAGAAGGTGGTCTCGCGCGAGATGCTCTCTTGGGACGAGCGATCGACCTACGAGATCAAGCTGCACGAGGCGGCGTGGAGCGTGGAGCCGAACGCCAAGCCCGAGTGGCGCAAGTACTTCCACGCCGAAGGGACGTACAAGCTGCTGCCGCTCGAGCGCGGGCGCACGCGGCGGGTCGTCGAGGGCGAGCTGACCCTGCGAGTGCCGGTGGTGCAGAAGGTCGCCGAGCGCGCGATCCTGGGCGAGGTGCGCCGGATGTTCGACGCCGAGGCGGAGACGCTGCGCGACATGGCGACGCTGACGTGAGTGGAGCCACCATGAACGACCATCGATACCCGCGTTTTCTCTCTCGCTCGCTTTCCTGTTCTCTGGGGCTGGCCGGCGTTCTGTCGCTCGCGATGGCGAGCACGGCGCGAGCCGACGAGCCCACCCCCGTCCGCGCGGCGCGCATCGACGCCATCGGGCGAAGCGCTGCGAGCGAGGACGGAGTCGAGGCGGTGCGCATCAACCCCGCCAACCTCGGCTGGATGCCGTCCTGGGAGGCGCGCTACGTCGGCGTGAACTGCGAGGGGACGGACCGGATCAACTGCGGCCACGTCCTCGAAGCTGGGACGCCGCTCCTCTTCGGCCTCTCGACGGCGCTGCGCCTCGACTACGTGATGACGCCGAGCACGGCGAGCCCGATCTTCGCCAGCTCGAGCTACACGTGGCTCACCTGGGGCCTCGCCTATCGGCTGAACGACGCGTTCTCGTTCGGCGCGAGCCTCCAGGGCGCGTTCTCGGGGACCGCGCTCTACGACGGGTTGTTCGGCATCTCGCTCGGCGCGAGCTACCGGCCCGATCCGCACTTTGGTTTCTCGCTGGTCGTCCAGGACCTGAACCGCCCCAAGGGCGCGCCGCTGCCGACCGGGCAGCCGCTGCTCGATCGCAGCTACACGATGGCCGCGGCCTTCCGGCCGACGGGCAAGCGCGCGCTCGAGCTCGGCGTGGACGTGCGCTACCTCGAGGGCGCCGACGTGGCCAACGGCGACCTGTGGCTGCCGCGCGCGTCGGTCGCCGTCGACATCCCGAGCGTGGGGCGCGTGCGCGGCGACGTGGAGATCAGCCACATCGAGAACGACGCGCGGCGCGGAGTGACCGCGACGGCCGGGCTCGAGCTCGCGCTCGGCATGTTCACGGCGGGTGGAGGCGCGCTCTTCGGCAGCGGCCTCGGCGGAAACGACGTGGGCGAGTACGGGACCTTCTCGATCGGCGGCGCGCGCCAGCCGGGCTTGCCGCCGATGGAGCACGCGGTGTCGATCCGCATCGAGAAGACGCCTGGCACGCGCGGGCACGTCGCGCTGCTGCGCAAGCTCTGGCACATCTCCGAGCAGCGAAACGTCGACGCGGTGGCGCTGGTGCTACGAGCCGAGCCGGCGGACTCGCTCGCGCACGCCGAGGAGCTCGCCGACGCGATCCGCGTGCTGCGCGCGCGGGGCAAGAAGGTCCTCTGCAGCCTCGAGGACAACGGGGGCCGGTCCCTCTACGTGTGCGCCAACGCGAACCGCATCGTGGTCAACCCCGCGGGCGGCATCCGCTACTCGGGCCTGCGCATGCAGTACCTCTACCTGGCGGGCCTGCTCGACAAGCTCGGCATCAAGGCCCAGTTCGTGCGCATCGGCGCGCACAAGAGCGCGCCCGAGCAGTTCACCAACGAGCACGCGAGCCCGGTCGCCGCGGCCGATCACGAGGACTACCTGCGCAACGTCGAGGCCGTCTTCAACAAGAACCTCGCCAACGGGCGCGGGCTCACCGACGAGCAGGTCCGCGCGGTCTCGCTCAAGGGTCCGTTCGTCGCCAAGGAGGCGAAGGAGAACAAGCTCGTCGACGGGTTCGCCTTCGACGACGAGCTCCAGCGCGTGACGCGCGAGATGGTCGGCAAGCGCGTCTCGCTCGACGCGTACGAGGAGCACACCGCGGTGCCGAAGGCGTTCGGGTCGCGCGACAAGGTCGCCATCCTCTACGTCGACGGCGACATGGTCGACGGCCGCTCGCAGAGCATTCCCATCCTCGACATGAAGCTGTGCGGCTCGTACACGATCGCCGACACCGCGAAGGCGCTGCGCGAGGACTCGAGCATCAAGGCCGTCGTGGTGCGCATCGAGAGCCCTGGCGGCTCGTCGATGGCGGCCGACGTGATGTGGCGCGAGCTCCACCTGCTCGCCGAGCGCAAACCCGTCATCGTCTCGATGGGGAGCGTGGCGGCGAGCGGCGGCTACTACATCGCCTCCGCGGCCAAGGAGATCTACGCGCTCCCGCTCACGCTCACCGGGTCGATCGGAATCTTCTACGGCAAGGCGGACGTGAGCGGCCTGCTCTCGAAGATCGGCGTCAACGTCGACACCTACCGCACGACGCCGCGCGCGGACGCCGAGTCGCTGTTCCGCCCGTTCACGCCCGACGAGCAGGCGGAGCTGCAGCGCAAGGTGAAGCAGTTCTACGACATCTTCCTCGAGCGCGTGGCGCAGGGCCGCCACATGACGACGAGCGAGGTCGACGCCGTGGGGCAGGGGCGCGTGTGGGTGGGCCAGCAGGCGATCGAGAACAAGCTCGTCGACAAGATGGGCGGCCTGCGCGAGGCGCTCGACGAGGCCCGCGCGCTCGGCGGACTGCCCGACGACGCGCCGATCGCCGAGTACCCGGTGGTGGAGCGGAGCCTGGTCGAGTGGGCGCTGGGGATCAACCCGGTGGACCACGCGATGACGATCGACGGGCTGCCCGTGCAGCTGCGGGACGCGGCGCGGGCGATCGCTCCGTTCGCGGTGTATGCGCCGGACGCGCCGATGGCGAGGCTGGAGTGGGTGAGTCTCGAGGGTGAGGGGAAGGACTAGCGGAGCCGGAGGCGGAGACGGGAGGGAGCGGCGCTGCGTGTGGGCCGTAATCGACTGCCAATATCGGCAACGATCGCTGCCGATATCGGCAGCTCACTGCGCCTTGAGGGCGCCGCGAACCCTGGCGAGCACCGCGGGTAGGTCGCGCTCGACCTGCTCGGCGGTCACGCGCAGGACGCGAAGCCCGAGCGCCTCGAGCGCCGTCTGCCGGCGCCCGTCGGCGAAGGCAACGTCGGGCTCGCGGTGAACCCCGCCGTCGACCTCGACGACGAGCCTTCGCGCGAGGCACGCGAAGTCGACGATGAAGGCGCCGACCACGTGCTGGCGGCGGAAGTGGACGCCGAGCCGGTTACGGCGAAGCGCGCCCCACAAGAGGGCCTCGCTCGGTGTCGGCTGCCGCCGCATGAGCCGAGCGCGAGCGAGACAGCGGGAGAGCGGAGGGGCGCCGCCGGGGAGCATGCCCTTCCTGGCGAGAAAGGCGTGACGACCGCCCTCAGCTCTCACGGGGACGTCGCGAAGGTCGGCGCGACTTTCTCGCCTCTCGGCATGCTCCCCGGCGACGCCCCTCCGCGCGCGTCCCCGTCACGCCAACGTTGGCGCCCCGAGCCGCCCACGTTGGCGGCAGCCGCGCCTCTCGAACCTCCCCCGTCCGAGCGCAGCGAGGACGTGGGGGAGGCCGCCCACGCGCAGCCGGCACGCGCAAGCTCGCGCAAGGCCGTGAGCGCGTGCAATCGCGTGTCGCGGACAGGCCGCCGCGCGAGCGAGCATGCCGGCGAGCATGGGCGGGGTGGGGGCCACCCATCCTGCTCGCCGCGCGAGCGAGCATGCCGGCGAGCATGGGCGGGGTGGGGGCCACCCAACTCACCCCCGGCGCAGCGTGATCTCCACGACCGCCGGCGCCACGCCCAGCCGGATCGGCGGCCCGGTCGTCCCAAGCCCGGGGTGGACGTAGAGCGTGCTCTTGCCGCGCCGATAGATCCCGAGGTGGTAGTGGTGCGACAGCTTGCTCAGGTTGACGTGCGCCGCGAAGAACGGCACGGCGATCTGGCCGCCGTGCGTGTG
>DATIQP010000945.1:0-2039 GCA_035470765.1 Polyangiaceae bacterium
GAGGTCCACGTCTCCGTCGTCGTCGAGATCGCCGGCGTTGACCAGGCCGAAGCCGCGCTCGCCGGTGCCGCTGCGCGCCGCGAGGATCCCGGACGCGTCGGTGGCGTCGACGAAGACGCGGTGCTTCGGGTCGTTCGGATCCGGCCGGTTCATGAGCAGGTGACGGACGCGCATCCCATTGTGAGGATCGCTCGACGCGCCGACGAAGTTGCCCGCCTGCGACCAGCCGGTCGTCACGATCAGATCCGACCAGCCGTCGCCGTCGAAGTCGGCGGCGATCGCGCCGACGGACAGCGGGTTGAACGTGGGCGTCGGGGCGAGGCCGACGTCCGCCGTGACGTCCGTGAAGTGAATCGGCGTGAGGCCCGCCGGCGCCTTGCAGACCTTCGGCGGCGGCGCAGTGCCGGCGTCGGGGTTGGCCGGGGTGCTGTCGCACGCGCCGAGAGAGCCGGCGGCGAGGGCCAAGACGGAAGCGGTGGCGATCAAGCGCATGGAGACCTCGAATCGAGGACGAATAGCGGGCCGCCCGTGGAGCGTCCCATTACATGATGTTACACGCTTCTCTCGGCACCCGAACCCGGCTACGCCTTGGGCATGATCGACAAAACGCTCGGGTTTTTGGGGACCGGCAACATGGCCGGGGCGCTCATCAAGGGCCTGCTCCACTCCGGCACCGTGACCGCCGACCGCATCGTGGCGAGCGACCTCAAGCCCGAGCGACTCGCCCTGCTGACCGAGACGCACGGCATCCGCACGACACAGGACAACCACGCTCTCGTGCGCGACGTGGACGTGCTCGTTCTCGCGGTCAAGCCGCAGGCGATCGACAAGGTGCTGTCGTCGATCGCGCTCGACGTCCACGAGCGCCACCTCGTCATCTCGGTCGCCGCGGGCGTCACGCTCGCCGCGCTCGAGGCGAAGCTCCCCGACGTGCGCATCGTGCGAGCCATGCCCAACACGGCCGCCATCGTGCTCGCCGGCGCCACCGCCATCGCCCCCGGCTCGCACGCTACCGAAGCGGACATGGAGGTCGCGCGGTTGCTCTTCGAGGCCGTCGGTCGGGTCGTCGTCCTCGAGGAGGCCTCGCTCGACGCCGTCACCGGGCTGTCCGGCAGCGGACCGGCGTACGTGATGCTGATGATCGAAGCCATGGCCGACGGCGGAGTGAAGGTCGGCCTGCACCGCGACACGGCGCTCTTGCTCGCGGCGCAGACCGTCTACGGATCCGCCAAGCTCCTGCTCGAGACCGGCGAGCACCCAGGCCGCATCAAGGACCAGGTCACGAGCCCGGGCGGCACCGCCATCGCGGGGCTGCACACCCTCGAAGCCGGAGGGCTTCGCCGCACGCTCATCGACGCGGTCGAAGCCGCCACGCTGCGCGCGGGCGAGCTCGGCCGCCAGATGGAAGCGAAGATCATCGGGAAGTAGCGCTACTGCGTCGTGCAGCGCCCTTCGTTCACCTGCATGCACACCGTGTACTGACTCTGGTCCTGCATGAGGGCGAGGGCCTGATCGCAGGTCGTCGCGATGCCGATGGGACAGATCTGCCCGAAGCACGCGCACTCGAGGTCGAGCACGTCGGGCGAGGGGTGCACGCGGAAGCCGCAGCCCGGGAAAAGGTCCTGGTCGACGATCAGGTTCGGGCAGCTCGAGATGCCGAGGCACAGCACGACGCCCGTGTCCGGATCGGGACCGCAGTCGACGCCCTGCACGCTCGACGCGCCGCCTTCGCCGCCGTCGCTGCCCGAGCTGCTGGAGCTGCCCGAGTCTTGCGACGAGGAGCCGGACGACGGGCCGAACGTGATGCCGATGCACGAGCACACGAGGAGCGGAAGGACCGCGACGAGAGCCGCTCTGCGCATGCTTTCATCCGTGCCCCGGGAGCGCGAGCCCGGCCAAGTTTTCCGCGACGGATCTTCAGGCGTGGAGGGCCTGGGGTGGGGCGTATTCGGCCGGCTCGTCGCCGAGGCCCCGCCCCACGACCTCGGTCCAGTAGTGGGAGCCGACCGACAGCGCGACCGCGTCGAAGAGGTGGACCC
>DATIQP010000946.1:0-4050 GCA_035470765.1 Polyangiaceae bacterium
CGTCGGGGCGCGACGGAAAGCGCGAGCTCTGACCGCCGCAGGCGCACAGGGCGGCGGCGGCGACGACTGCTGCGGTGATCGACGTGGAGCGAGTCACGTGCGCACCTCCTGGGCGGGCATCGATGGCCCGCGGGAAATCAACGGAAAGCCCAGCGCCTCTCGCTGGGCATGCCAGGCCTCGGCCACCGCGCGTGCGATGCCGCGCACGCGCCCGATGAAGCGCGATCGCTCCGTCACGCCGATCGCGCCGCGCGCATCCAGCACGTTGAACTGGTGCGCCGCCTTGGTGACGAAGTCGTACGCCGGCAACACCAGCTTCTTCTTCGGGTCGTCCGACAAGGACAAGAGGCGCTTCACCTCTTTCTCGTAGTGATCGAACGCGGCGAAGTGCGCGGGGACGTCGGCCTGCTCGAAGTTGTACGTGCTCCACTCCCACTCGGCGCGCTTGAACAGCTCGCCGTAGCGGACGCCTGGAGCGTACATCACGTCGTAGACGTTGTCGGCGTCCTGCAGGTACATGCAGATGCGCTCGAGGCCGTACGTCAGCTCGCCCGAGACCGGCTTGCAGTCGAAGCCGCCGACCTGCTGGAAGTAGGTAAACTGGCTGATCTCGAGCCCGTCGAGCCAGACCTGCCAGCCGAGACCCCAGGCTCCGAGCGTGGGCGACTCCCAGTCGTCCTCGACGAAGCGCACGTCGTGCTCCTCGGCCACGGTGCCGATGGCGCGGAGCGACTCCAGGTAGAGATCCTGGATGTCGATCGGCGACGGCTTGAGGACGACCTGGAACTGGTGGAACTGCTGCAGGCGGTTCGGGTTGTCGCCGTAGCGGCCGTCGGTCGGCCGGCGCGAGGGCTCGACGTACGCCACCTTCCACGGCTCGGGTCCGATCGCCCGGAGGAACGTCGACGGGTTGAAGGTACCCGCGCCGACCTCGGAGTTGTAGGGCTGCACGATCAGACAGCCGCGCTTCGCCCAGAAGGCCTGCAGGGCCAGGATCACGTCTTGGAAATACATGCGGAGGCTCTTTTACACCTAGCCACCGAGCTGCGCGAGCAGCTCTCGCGCGCGCTCGAGCGTCGAGTCCTCGTCGATGGCGCGCTTGAGCAGCATCACGGCGCGCTTGTGGTCGCCCTGGTGCATCGCGATCTCGCCGAGGCGCTCGTAGGCGACGGCCTTGGCGATGGGCGCCGGCACGCGCAGCATCGTGATGACGCGGAGAGCGCGCGTGGCCACGTCGAGGTTGCCCTCCTCGAGCGCGACGTGGGCGAGCTCCGAGGCCACGACGCCGTTCTGGCCGTCCATGTCCAGCGCCGTGCCGAGCATCTGCATGGCGCCGGCCTTGTTGCCGAGCGCCGTCTCGAGGCGCCCGAGGCGGAGGTAGATCTGGCCGAGCTCGCGCGAGCGGCGGTTCTTCGCGGCGGCGACGGCGGCCTGCAGCACGTCGCGCGCGTCGTCGTAGCGTCCGAGCGCGAGGAACGCATCGGCGAGCAGGCCGACGCACTCGTTGTCGTTCGGTTTGATCGCGCGCGCCTCCTCCAGGGCGGCCGCGGCGGCTGCGGCGTCCTGCTCGAGCAGGGTCGAGCCTGCGCGGACGAGCATCTCGAAGCGGCGCGCCGGGTCCTCGGTGGCGCGTGCCTCGGCGAGGCGGAGCTCGGCCAGCTGCGCCGTGGCGCCGGTGGCCTCGTAAACCGCGGCGAGCTTCTCGAGGACGCGGGCGTCGCCGGGGCCGGCGGCGCGGGCCTTCTCGAGCCCGGCGCGCGCGTAGCCAGGGTTGTTCGCCTGGGTGGCGGCGTCGGCGAGGTGCAGCGCGGCGGCGACGAGCTGCTCGCCCCCCTCGAGGTCGACCAGGCGAAGGTACGTGTCGCTCGCCCTGTCGAAATGGCCGGCCTTCTCCTCGATCCCGGCCATCGCCCAGAGCGTCTCGCGATCCGCGTCGTCTAGCCCAAGCAGGGCTTCGAGCTGGGCGTGGGCCTCGTCCAGCCTTCCGGCCTCGACGCTGAGCTGGGCGGCGCGCTGCCGCAAGGGCCTCTGCGCCTCGGGAGCGGCTGCGTCGGCCGCGGTCGCGAGCGTCGAGGCGAGGACGTCGCGGCCCTGAGCGGGATCGCTCTCGTAGACGCGCTCGGCGTCCGCCACGGCCTCGTCGTGACGGCCCAGCGCGCCGAGGACGCGTGCGCGCGTCGACGCGATTGCCAGGAACGCCTCGCCGCGAGCGCGGCTCGCGAGGTCGAGCAACTCGGCGGCGGCACCCTCGTCGGCGCGCTGCGCGAGCGCGCCCACGAGCGCGTGGAGCACCTCGGCATCCGCCGAATCGACTTCGTACGCGGACCGGAGGACGCGCGACGAGCCCTCGGCGTCGCCGAGCGCCTCGTAGAGTCGCGCGGCGTCGAGGAGCTCGGCCTTCGCGGGAGCTCCCGAGAGCGCCCGCGCCGCGTTCTCCTTGAGCGCGGCGAGCTTGGCGCGATCGCCGCGCTCTTCGTAGGCGGCGACCAGCCTCTCGCGGAGCACCTCGCTCCCGGGGTGGGCGCGGAATCCCGCCTCGAGGGCGCGCTCGGCGCCCGGGTCGTCCCATTGCTCGGCGCGCAGCCCGGCCAGCTCGAGCGCGAGCTTCTCGGCGTCGGGCCCCTGCTCCGTTTCGAGCAGCTTCTCCATCACGTCGGCCCGATCGGCCGGATCCGCGCCCTCCAGGAGCCGCAGCATGGCGAGCAGCAGCTTTCGGTTCTTCGGCTCCCAGTCGAGGCCGGAGGCGTACAGCCGGCGCGCACGCTCCGGATCGCTACCCTCCGCCAGCGCGCCGAGCCGCAGCGTCACCATCGCCACCGCCTCCGCATCCTGCCGGTCCTTGGCGGCATCGAGCTGGCGTTCGAGCAGCTCGCCGAGCTCCGCGGTCTCGCCGCGCGCCTCCAGCAGCTCCGAGAGGATGGACACCGCGCGCGCGTCGTAGGGATCGTCCTCGAGAAGCGCTCGCAGCTCGACGATCGCTTCCTCGGCCCGATCCGGCTGGCCCGCCAGCACGCTCGCCCGTTCGCGACGCAGCTCGCGCCGCTCGGCGGCGTCGGCCACGGCCGGCAAGAACGCGTCGACGGCCTCGAGAATGGCCGCTGCGTCGCCCGCCGCGCGGAGCACCTCGAGCAGCGCACCTCGCGCGGTGGCGTCGCCTGGATCGGCTTCGGCGATCTCGCGCCTCGCCCTCAGCTCGATCGCCGGCAGTCCGGCTTGCTTGGCGCGTGAGGCCACGCCCTCGCGGAGGCGGCGCGCCTCCTCGGGCTCCGAAGTGCGAGCGCCCCGCAGCTCCAGCGACAGCGCCTCATCGAGCTGGCCGCGCCGTTCGAGCACGGTCGCGAGCTCGAGCAGCGCCCAGCGGGCGATGTCTGCCGCCGCGGGCTCCGGCATGTCGACGATGCGGCGCAAGGAGCGCTCTGCAGCTTCGACGTCGCCAGCCTCGAGCGCCGCCGCGGCCGCCTCCCGCAGGACGGCGACGGGTGCGTCGGGTCGCTCGGCGCGGAGCCCCAAGGCCCGCTGGACGAGGTCAGCGCGCCCGGCGGCCTGGGCGGCGCGGCCGAACAGCTCGAGCCACTCCACCGGCGGAGTGAACCGCGAGAGCACGTCCGTTACGATCGCGAGCGTTCGCTCGGCGTCACGCGACAGGTCGAACGCGGTCGCGAGCGAGCGCGACGCCTCGGGCAAGGAGTCCTCCCGCTTGGCGCGCAGCGCGGCGAGCCGGAACAGGATGTCCGCCGCCTGCCGCGGATCCCGCGCAGTGCTCTCCGCTTCGAGGGCCCCTAGCTTGGAGAGCACCTCTTCCTGCTTCTCCGCGTCGCCGAGGGTGCCGTAGACACGGTCGAGCGCGCGAAGGACGTCGGGGTGCGTCGGCGCGACGGCCTCGGCCTGCCGGAGGACATCGGCCGCGCGAGCCGCTCCGTCGGGGGCACGCAACAAGGCCTCGGCGGCCCGAAGCGACAGGTTGGTGGCCGTACGGACGTCACCGGCCTTGGCCGCCTTGGCCGCGAGCTCGGCCGTCGTGTCGATGTACGCGTCGGGATTCCCGGCTCG
>DATIQP010000947.1:0-6217 GCA_035470765.1 Polyangiaceae bacterium
CCCACCCGGTCGTCCACGAGCGACGCCAGGCGGCGGAGCTCCGGCTCGTCGGCCGTACTGACGACCCTGTACGTTTGCCCGGCCACCCGCAGCTGTATCGCCCGACGCTCCATGAGGACGAAGCATATTGTCGCTAGCGAACGGCGTTGTACAGAAGAACGAAGGGCAGGACGAAGAGCTCGAGATCGAGCTGCACCCCGCCCAGGATGTCCGCCTGATGCCCGTCGCCGAGGCCGTAGCGCCCCTCGACGAAGAGCCCCGCGGCGAGCCCGTACGCCGAGTCGAAATCGAGGCTGCGCGTGCCCATCCAGATCGAGGCGTGGACGCCCGGCTCCCAACCTCCGGGATACCCGCGCGCGTGGGCGCCGGCCGACAGGACCAAGGGAAGGTGCTCCGTCAGCGGGATGAGCCAGCTGACACCCCCGCCCGCCTCGAAGGTCTCGAACGCCACCGTCAAGACCTCCACGTACGGACCGATCGCCATGTCCTTGTCGCGATCCCGAAAGAACAGGACGTCGCCGTGAAGTCCCATGTGGAACACGCCCAGTGGGCGCGTCCGGAGGTTGGCCGCACCGCCGCCGAGGGTCAGGCCCACGCTGATCTGCGGATTGGGATCGGCAGCCCGGGCGGATGCCGCCCAGCACGCCGAACAGGCGCCTGCGGCGAGCCACGCCCCGATCCGAGCCCCTCGTGCGCTACGGGACACAGACCGGGTTGGTCTGGCACAAGCGACAGTCGATGGTCTGGTCTTGCCCCATCACGCACGGCGTGGTGACCGCGGTGCCGCCGGAGGTCGCGCCGCCGAGGCAGTTCGGCTGAGGCTGCTGAGCGGGATCGTTCGAGCCGGCCGGGAAGGTGACCAAGCAGCCCAGGCATGCGTTGACGGGGAAGCCGAACTCACCCGACTCGATGTGCTGACCGCCGGTCGTCGTCCCGAAGACCTTGATGTAGCTGATGAGCCGCTTCGAGGTCCCGACCGCAGAGCCCAACGCTTGACGCGCCGCGTCAATGGTCGCCGGGTCGATCATGGTGGTCGAGAACGTTCCCAGGCTCATCGTGCCCCCGCTCGCGGCGGCGACGAAGCCGGAGCCGAGGACCGTGTAGCTCGCCAGCTGGGCGCCGCCCGCATCGGTGATCCGGACGATGGCTCCCTGGAGGGTCACGTTGTCGGTCTCGACCCGGGATTGCCCGGGATCGCCGCGCGCCACCATCTGGTTGCCGATGAGGATGTTGGGCACGTACTGCTCGGCGAAGGCGACGTCGATCGTGCCGTAGGGGAGAAAGGGACCGGTCAGCGTTGGCGTGTAGACGCAAGCCGCGCCGGGCGTCGCCACGAGAACCGGAGGGGCAAGGACCCCGACCACGACGATGGAGCCATCGTTGGCCACGCAGGCGGTGCTGGCGGCGACCGCCGAGATGCAGGCGGCCACGACGACGCTAATGACACTTCGCTTGCGCACGGCGGTCGGGTCGTTGATGGAGACGACCATAGGTAAGCCCTCCAGGCCCGCACGAGCGCGGACCCGCTAACTCAACAGCGTACCGCCGTCAGCCACAGGGCGCCAAAAAAGCTACCGAGCGTGGAGCAGTTCAGGGGGCACTTGTCGCACATCCGCGGACCCCAGCTCCGTGACGATCGGAAGGGCAATCCTCCCGCCGCGGCGCTTCTTGTCGCTCCCCACGAACCGCAGGGCGCTCTCGAGCTCTCCCGGGCGCACCTCCGTGGGGAGGCCGACGGCTTGGAGCAACCGGAGAGTCCGGTCGAGCACGCCCTTCGGTGTCCAGCCCGCGGCCACCGCGATGCGAAGCTCGGCGAGCATGCCGAGCGCGACCGCCTCGCCGTGGGCGAGGGCGCGGTAACTCCCGTGAGCTTCGAGCGCGTGGCCGACGGTGTGGCCGAAGTTGAGGATCGCGCGCCGGCCGGTGTCCCGCTCGTCGTCGCGGACGATGCGAGCCTTGAGCCGGACCGCTTCGCGCACGATGGGGAGGAGCTCGTCGCCGGCGCCGGCGGTCGAGAGGTGCGGCGCGAGGCCCTCCAGCGCCTCGAAGAGGGGCGCGCCCAGCGTGACGGCGACCTTGATGGCCTCGGCGAGCCCGCAGCGCAGCTCGCGCGCGGGGAGCGTGGCCAGGTGGGCGGTGTCGATGACGACGCTGCTCGGTTGATGGATCGTGCCAATGAGGTTCTTTCCGGCGGGGTGATCGAAGCCGGTCTTGCCGCCCACCGACGCGTCGACCATCGCCAGGAGCGAGGTCGGGGCGGTGACGTAGCGGACGCCTCGCAGGAGCGTCGACGCGGCGAAGCCTGCCAGGTCGCTGACGACGCCGCCGCCGAACGCGACGACGAGCACGTCGCGATCGACCTCTGCGCCGAGCGCGGCGTCCCAGATGGCCGACACGGTGGCGAGCGTCTTGTGCTCCTCGCCGCCCGGCAGCGTGACGTCGACGTGGGGCAGCGCGAGGTGCGACAGCGCGCGCGTGAGCGCCTCGCCGCGCGCGCGCCGCACCGTCGCGTCGGCCACGACGAGCAAGCTCGAGGGAGCGCACCGCGCGATGGCGTCGGTGAGCGCCTCCGGCGCCTCGTGCGCCACATCGATCGTGTAGGTGCGCGCGCCGAGCGGCAAGACGAGCGGATCGCGTCGCAGCACGGCGCAAGCCGCGTCCGCGACCTCGTCGAGATCCACGCCGTCGGTGACGAGCGAAGCGTGGCACTCGGCGTAGACCTCGCTCCGTAGCTCGAGCAGGTGCCGGATGCGATCGAGCGGGTCGGGGCCGGCGAGGTTGGGGCGCGAGGAGACGTCGCCCGCGCGCCGGAGAATTTCCTCGGGGGATGAGACGAGGGTGACGACGACGGCGCGATCCAGCGCGGCGTGTCGCAGCTCCCGCGAGAGCAGGGCGCCGCCGCCGAGTGCCACGACCCGAGGGACGGGGTCGTCGAGCAGCCGCTCCACGACGGCGCGCTCGCGCGCGCGGAAACCGGCCTCCCCCTCGCGGCGCCAGAGCTCGGCGATGCTCGCGCCCGCCTCGCGGGCGACGATCTCGTCGGTGTCGACGAACGGGAAGCCGAGCCGCTCGGCCGCGATCGGCCCGACGGAGGTCTTGCCTGTCGCCATGAAGCCACCGAGCAGCAGGCTCTTCTTGCCAGAACCGATACGTGTAGTGTGCATTAATAGGCCTCGAGCTGTGCGCGGTAGCCGTCGACGTTGCGGCGGAGCTCGTCGAGCGAGTCGCCTCCGAACTTTTCGAGCACGGCGTCGGCGAGGGCGATGGCCACCATCGCCTCGCCGACCACCGAGGCCGCGGCCACCGCGCAGACGTCGCTGCGTTCGTGGGCGGCGTCGAAGGCTTCCTTCGTCCGGACGTCGACGCTCGGCAGCGCACGCTTGAGCGTGGCGATGGGCTTCATGGCCGCGCGGCACACGACGGGCTCTCCGTTGGTCACTCCGCCTTCGAGACCGCCGGCGTGGTTGCTCGGCCGGACGAAGCGACGGTGAGGCTTGTCGTAGGCGATCGGATCGTGCACCGCCGACCCGCGGCTCGCGCTCGCGACCCACCCGTCCCCGATCTCGACGGCCTTGATCGCCTGGATGCTCATCAGCGCCTGCGCGAGGCGCCCGTCGAGCTTGCGGTCCCAGTGGGTGTGGCTGCCGAGGCCCGGCATCACCCCCGTCGCAATGACCTCGAAGACTCCGCCGAGCGTGTCGCCCGCGTGCGCCGCGGCGAGAATGGCTGCGCGCATCTCCGCCTCCGCGGCGTCGTCGGCGCATGCCAGGTCGGACTTGCGCGAGCGCGCGCGGATCTCGGCGGCCGCGAGCCCACCGCCGTCGGCCGACACGCCCCCGATGGCGATCACGTGGGCGAACACGTCGATGCCGAGCTCGGCGAGGAGCCTCCGGGCGACGGCGCCGACCGCGGTGCGCGCGGCCGTCTCTCGCGCGCTGGCGCGCTCGAGGATGTCGCGGAGATCGTCCCGGTCGAACTTGAGGCCGCCGGCGAGGTCGGCGTGGCCGGGGCGGGGTCGCGTCACCGGGTCGGGCGTCTCCGGCAATGGGCCGGCGCTCATCCGATCCAGCCAGTTCGCGTGGTCGCGATTCTCGATCGTCATGGCGATCGGCGAGCCGAGCGTGCGGCCGTCGCGGACGCCGCCTGTGAAGGTGACGCGGTCGAGCTCGATCTTCATCCTCCCGCCGCGGCCGTAGCCACGCTGGCGGCGCCCGAGATCGGCGTCGATGTGCTCGGCGAGGAGAGGCAGGCCGGCGACCACGCCGTCGACCACCGCGGTCACGCGGGGGCCGTGCGATTCTCCTGCCGTCATCCACCGCAGATGGGTCATGCTCGGCAGGGTAATGGATGTCTCGGCGCTGAAGATCACCGAATCGAGCGTGGCGGTCGAGCTGTGGGTGCGGGTCCACCCGCGGGCGCGAAAGAGCGCGGTCAAGGGCATCGTCGAGGGCGCGCTCGACCTGGCCATCGCGGCGGCACCCAAGGAAGGGGAGGCGAACGACGAGCTGGTGCGGTTCGTCGCCGAGCTCGTGGGCGTGCCGCGGCGCAACGTCCGCATCGTCCGCGGGGAGTCCTCCCGGCACAAACGCATCTCCGTCGCGGGCGCTTCCCCGGCGGACGTCGTCGCCGCCCTCGCGCGCGCGTGAGCCCACGTATGCGGGCGTGCTAAAGTCGGCCGCATGGGGCGGCGTTTCGCCAAGTACGAAGGTTTGGGAAATGACTTCGTGGTCATTCCCGCGCCCATGCCCACGGCGATCTCTCGCGAGGAAGCCGCTCGGCTATGCGACAGGCGCTTCGGCATCGGCGCCGACGGCGTGCTCGTCGTGTCGCCGCCGACTTCCAAGAACGCCTCCGTCGCCATGCGGGTGATCAACGCGGACGGCTCCGTCCCCGAAATGTGTGGCAACGGCATCCGCTGCGTGGCGCTGCACGAGGCCATCGGCCGTGGCGACACCGATCTCGAGGTGACGATCGACACGGACGCGGGGCCGCGCACCTGCCAGGTCCGGCGCGTCGGCGTGCGCGCGTCGGTGCGCGTGGACATGGGCCGCGTGCGCTACGAGGGCGACCGTGAGATCGAGGTGGCGGGCACGCGTTACCGCGTCGCGATCGGAGACGCGGGCAACCCGCACGCGATCCTGTTCGGCGAGTTCGACGCGGCGACCGTGGACCGAGTGGGTCCGGCGCTGGCGACGCACACGGCCTTCCCCCGAGGGACCAACGTCGAGTTCGCGACCGTGCGCGACGGCGCGCTCGACGTCGTCGTGTGGGAGCGCGGCGTCGGGCGGACGCTCGCCTGCGGGACGGGAGCGTGCGCGACGGCGGTGGCGGCGGTCGCGAAGGGCTTGCTGCCCAAGGCGCGCGTGCGCGTCTCGCTCCCCGGGGGCGACCTCGACATCGAACCCTCCGAAGACGGCAACACGTTCATGACGGGGCCCGCGCGCCGCGTCTTCGAGGGCGAGACGAGCGACGAGGACGAGGCGTGAGCCATCTCAAGGTGCTGCTCGTGACCCAGGACGCCGAGGTCCGTCAGGTCGCGGAGGCTGCGTTGATGGAGCCCGGCGAGACCGTGCTCCCCGCAAGCGACCTTGCCGGTGCGCTCGCCCTGGGTGTCGAGCATGCGCCGGAGCTCGCGGTGATCGACGCCGCCATGCCCGGTGGGTCGGCGCTCGCGCTCGTGCACCACGTGCTCGCGAGCAGCACCAAGACGGCGATCTTCGTCCTGGCCCCCGCGGCCAACTTCGACGTGGCCGCGGAGGCGCTCGCGCTCGGCGCGAGCGGCATCATCGTGGCGCCCGTGACGGGCGATGCGGTGCTTCGCGCGGTGGCCGACGTCCGAGGGCGCGTCCTCGCCGAGGAGCGCGTAGTCAAGCTCGCGTCCGAGGTGCGCGACGCAGCCGAGCTCGTCGACGTGATGACGCAGGCGCTGGTCGTGGCGAAAGCAGGCGATCCGCGCGCGCTCGGCGAGACGCTGCTCACGCTCTTCTTGATCGCGAGCGGCTCGCGCGGTGTTGCCATCTACGGCGAGGAGAGCGGCGAGGACGGGACGCGGCATCGCATCGCCGCCTACGGTACATCGCTCGAGCTGCTCGACCGCTACAACGACCTCGAGCTCGCGCAGCTCGCTACCGGGCGGCAGGGCGAGGTGATCGGGCTCGCCTCCGGCTCGCACATGTTCGGTTGCGTGCTGCTCGAGCGGCCCGACCCGATGCGCACG
>DATIQP010000948.1:0-8210 GCA_035470765.1 Polyangiaceae bacterium
AGGACGACAACCCCCTCAAGAACGCGCCGCACACCCAGGACGCGCTCGTGGCGGCGGAGTGGACGCACCCCTACTCGCGCGAGGTCGCGGCGTTCCCCGCGCCGTGGCTCCACGCGCGCAAGTTCTGGCCCGCGGTCGCGCGCATCAACAACGCGTTCGGCGACCGGCACCTCGTGTGCTCGTGCCCTCCGATCGAGAGCTACGGCGTTTAGGGCCACCCCGGGCTGAAGCCCGGGGCAGGCAGAAGATCGACTGTTGGCCCACTCAAAGCCCGCCTTCGGCGGGCTCCCATTCGATTCGAAGAGGCATCTGGGTTGTGTCGCGAGTCCGCCGCAAGGCGGACTTGAGCTGGGATGCCATCATGCATTCTTCGCCTGCCCCGGGCTTCAGCCCGGGGTGGCCCCATCGTTGATCTCCGCGCGGAGCTCGGCGGACTCCTTCTCGGGCAGGCCGCTGTGCTCCAGGATTTCGTCGATCCACTTCTCGACGTCCGGGACCTCGTGCTCCTTGGCCCAGCCGAGGGCGCAGCCCGGATGCATGTATCCTGCACCCGTCGTCTGCATCGCGCCGGCCTGGATCTCGCGCTCGACGGCGACGCGCCAGCTGTCCTTCGCGATCGGCTCGCGGCACTCCATGCACTTGGCCCGGCCGGTCGGCGCCTTGTCCGCGTGCGGTAGCGGCGCCGTCTTGGCTGCTCCCTTGGCCACGCTCTGCTGGATGGCCTGCTCGAGCGCGGCGCGCTCGGGGATCTCGCCCTCGTAGGAGGCGAGCGCCTGCTGGAGACCCGCGGCAGCCTTGGTCGAGGCGCACGCGAGGTGGAAGTAGCGCGTCCCTTCCGTGTCCATGCCGGGGATGACGTACGTCTCCGCAAAGCGGAGCTCACCCTTGGCGATCGGCTTCTTGCAGCCGCGGCAGGAAGCGCGGCCGGAGGGGGAGACCTCGATTCGCATGAGGCCGGATACTACAGCACTCCTCTCGGCGTCGGTCCTGTCGTATCGTCGATGAACATGACGTTGCCCGCGCGAATCCGCGACTACGAAGTGTGGGGTCGCCTGGGCGAGGGAGGCATGAGCGAGGTCTACCTCGCCAAGCACGGGGTCCTCGGCATCCCCGTCATCATCAAGACCCTGCGCGCCGCGATCGGCGCCGGGACCGGCACGCGCGGCAGCGAGGCCGACCGGGTCCTCAACGAGGCGCGCTTGATGGCGCGCATCACCAACCCGCGCGTCGTCCGCGCGATCGACGCCGGAGTGCACGAGGGCACGCCGTACCTGGTGCAGGAGTACGTGGACGGCATCGACATGGCGGAGCTCGACCGGCGCCGGCGCGCCTCGCTCGGCGTGGGCTTGCCGCTCTGGCTCGTGTGCCACGCGATGAGCCAGGCCTGCGAGGCGCTCCACGCGGCGCACCAGGCCGGCGTCATGCACCGCGACGTCAAGCCCTCGAACCTGTTCGGCGCCCCCGACACGGGCGTGCGCCTCGGCGACTTCGGCATCGCGGTGCAGAGCGCGACGGCGACGAGCGAGGTCAGCGGGACGCTGCGCTTCATGGCCCCCGAGCAGCTGCAGCGCGGCCAGCTCTCCCGCCGCACGGACGTCTGGGGCGCGGCGGCGACGGCCTGCGATCTCCGCTACGGCCACCCGCCGTTCGACAGCGTGGAGCAGACGCTCGACCCGGCCACCCCGGCGAGGATGCCGGCGCCCCACTCGCCGTCCGAGGCTTACTTCCAGCACCTGCTCCGCGGGATGCTGTCGAAGGACGAATCGCGCCGGCCGCACGACCTGCTCGAGCCGGCGCGCCAGTTCGGCCACCTCGAACGAACGGTGCGCGCGGCGCACGCGCAGCCTCAGCTCGTCTACATCGATCGCCACACCTTCCGCCTGGGCGACTGCACCATCTCGTTCGTCGCCGGCGACCTCGCCGAGGCCCGCGCGGACGGCATCGTCTCGTCGGCGAACTACGAGATGAAGATGCGCACGGGCGTCGGCGAGGCGCTGCGCAAGCGCGGAGGGGACGAGATCGAGGACGAGGCACGGCGCGGCGGCGAGCAGGCGCTCGGAACCTGCATCGCGACGAGCGCGGGCAGGCTGAACGCGAAGAAGGTGCTGCACGCGGTGAGCGCGTGGAACGAGGCGTCGTGCGTCGGGCGGGCGATGCAGCGGGCGCTCCTCTTGGCGGACGAGCTCGGGCTGCGCTCGCTCGCCTTTCCTGCCCTCGGCACGGGCGCGGCGCGCGTCACGCTCGAGACGAGCGCGAACGCGATGCTCGCCACGCTGAAGTGGCACCTGCTCGTCGGCGGTACGCGGCTGCGGCAGGTGCAGATCGTCCTCGCCGACGAGACCAAGCTCGCGCTTTATCGCGAGGTGGCCGAGGAGGCGCTGCGCGACGGCGATCGCCGCGCCAGCCCCGACCTGGGCCTACCCGACGAGCGCGAGACGAAGGCGGAAGGCGCAACGTGCCTCGACGCGAGCGCCGGCACCACCCACGACGAGTGAGCGGGACTTACCGCAGCAGGCGCACGAGGCGCGCCTTCTCCGCCTGGAGCAGCTCGATGGAGCGCGTGAGCCCGAGCTCGCCCGCCGCCGCGAGCAGCCGCGCCTCGGCTCCCTTGGAGGCGGCCTTCGCCCGGGGCTCCTTCGGCTGGTCCGAGCCGGCCGCGCGCCCCTGCGAGCGGATCACGTAGACGTAGGCCGGCGAGAGCTTGAGGCCCGCCTCCTTCGCCTTCTCGACGACCTCCTTGGCGGGCATCGTGGCCGGCAGCGCGCGCACGAACTCCGCCTTCGTGGGCGTCCCTTCTTTCTTCGCCATGCGCGGAGCTTACCCGAAGAATGGGGCGGCGGGACCTCGGTCGCCGTGCCCTTCGGGCTGTCGGCCCGCCTGCGGCGGACCTCAGTGCGGAGTGGGCGGGACGACGACGCTGTTGATCGGCGCGACGTTGCCGCCGGCCGGATAGGCGTAAGAAGAGAAGGAGTCGAGGCCCCAGACCGTCACGCCGAACGGGCCGTTGCTCGTCGCGACCTGCGGGCCGTTGTCGCACGCGCCGTTCTTCGTCCCGGCGCGGATCAGGTCCACGTTGGTGAACTCGTACTTGCCGGACGTTCCGACGGGCTTCCAACCCGTCAGCGGCTGCCCGAGGCAGTTCAGGTTCACGTCGACGAAGCCGGCGGCGGTCTTCTCGCGGGTGAATACGAGGTTCGTCGTGGGATACGTCGGGTCGCTGAAGAAGACGTACTTCTGGAGGAACTGCGCCGGCGGCAGGATGTTCACGTACTCCTCGTCGCCGAGGCAGCACGTCGTGAACTTGGAGATCGCGGCGGCGCTGCAGCCGGGTCGCGAGCCGCCGTTCACCGAGCAGCCCGTCATCATCTGCGCCACGTAGAACGGGTGCTTGTCGTCCTGCGCCTCGACGACGAAGCTGCCCTTGGTCTCGAAGTCGACGACCTGCCCTTCGGTGAGCGTGGCCGGAGCGCCCGCGACCGCCGGGTCGTAAGTCAGCGTGGTGCCCGCGACGGCGCCGACGAAGCGATACTTCTCGCTCTCGTCGGCGAGGCTCGCCATGCGCGTCGTGTACGGCGCGACGACGTATTCGGAGCCGAGCGCGGAGATGGGCGGCATCTGCTGGTGAGCGGAGTCACAGCCGCCGCCGCTGGGATCGGTGGTCGAGGTGTAGCAGTCGTAGGTCGAGCCGCCGACGAACCCGATTGGGTTGGTCGACTGGATGACCGTACCGCTCATCTCGTTGCTGTCCTGCCACTGGACGTAATCGCCGGCGTCGAGGGTGTAGACGGTCGCCGTGTTCGCGGGCGCCGGGGCGACGCCGGTGCCGCTCGGGAGCGCGACGTTGGGGAGCACGGTGACGTGGGTCCCGTTCTGCGACGCCACGATCTGGCCCCACTGCGGGGAGCCGGAGGTGCCGCGCGCGGCGACGATGCCGAAGTAGTTGGTGCCCCACGCCGTGGTGGGGAGCAGCAGCGTGGCGCTCGGCAGATACGAGCTGGCGCCGCCGTACGGGAGGATGTCGTACGACGTGACCGGGACGTCCGTCGTGAGGTGCCACGCCGTGCCCTTGCCGGTGACGCTCGCGCTGCCGCCCGAGCCGGAGATGGCGGTGCCGTAGGTCTGCGAGATGGCGGGTGTGATGGGGCAGGTCAACGGAGTGCCGAGGTTCACCGACTGCGGGTCGTGCGACATGAAGAGCACGGCCACGTCGCCTGGCGGCAGGCCGGTCGAAGGGATTGCCTGCCACGACCCGACGGGCTGCCCGCTCTGCGCGATGCGACCGAAGCTCGTGACGTTGTAGCTGGTGCCGCCGCGCGTGACGGTAATCTGCACCTCCTTCGGCCAGTTGTTCGCGACGAAGATGGCGAAGCACGGCGGCTTGTCGGGGTCATAGAACGACGGCGTCGGCACGACGTAGTCGCAACCGACCGTGCCCTTGCTGTCCGCCGCAGCCTGGCAGGCGGGGACGCACGTTCCCCCGGAGCAGCCTTGATCGGGCGGGCACGTCTGGATCACGTTGCCGCTCCCGTCGATGACGCTGCGCAGGTCGCCGCTGCACCCTCGCGTGCCGCCGCCGTCGCCGAACCCGGAGTCGGGGAAAGGGTTGCCGACGTCGAGCCCGCCGCCGTCCGAGACGCTCCCGTCGACGCCGCCCGCGTCGCCGTAATTCGAGCCGCTACCCCCGCAAGCAAGAAGCGCGGTGAGGAGCGCGGAGCCGCAAGCCCGTCGAAACATCGAACCTCCAAGCAAGACGACGCTGGAAGTTTACGCGAGCAGCGGAGCGACTGCGACTCGCACCCCAGATCTCCGGGCGTTTCCCGGCGGCGCCACGTACATTCAACTACACGGAGCCGAGCGAACGAGCGCTCTTCGGCGCGTCGAGGACCGACGCGGCCCCCACCAGGATGAGCGCGGCACCGAGCCAGCTCACCCACGCGAGCTGCTCGCCCACGAGCACGACCGCGACGATCACCGTCACGAGCGGCTCGAGGAGCGTGAGCGTGGAGGCGTGCGCGGCCGGCACGCTGCGGAGCGCCCAGACGAACATGACGCCTCCCAGCGCGCCAGGACCGATCGCGCCGCCGGCGAGGACGAGGGCGGAGCGAAGGTGCAGCGCACCCCAGGCGCCGTGCGGCACGAGAGCGATCAAGAGAGGCGCCGCGATCACGCCGTGGAAGGCCATGAGCTCGATCGCGGTGAAGGCGTGGTACAGGCGCTTGTTGACGAGGACGTTCGAGGCGTAAAAGAGCGCGCTCGCGGCGCCGCAGCCGGCGCCGAACAGGTCGCTCCGTGCGAGCTGCTCGTTCCACGGCCGAAGGAGCAGCAGCAAGCCCGCCAGCCCGACACCGACGGCGAGGTACGTGCGTGGATGGCCCCGCTCTCTCAGCGCGAAGGGCGACGCGAGGGCGACGAAGAGCGGCGCGAGGTAGTGGGTGGTCACGGCGATGCTGAGGCTGGTCGCGCGGTAGGCCGCGAAGAGCAGTACGACGTTCATCGCGTCGGCGAGGCCGAGCCACGCCACGCCCAGCCACTCGCGTGGGCCCGGCCGCTGCCTCGCTCGCGGGCCGCGGGCCCGCTCGAGCGCGAGCAGGGCGAAGGCGACGAGCGTGATGACGACCATCACCAGCGCGCTGTCGAGGCGCGCGTCGAGCGGGCCGGCGCAGTCGGCGCCGCGGATGACGAGGCCCCACGTGCCCCAGGAGCACGCGGCCGCGGCGATCACCGCGTAGCCGAGCCATCGCGGCGCCGTTCCCGGCGCAGCCGACCGAGGAGCCGCGCGCGCCGTCACGAGAGCTGCTTCTTGAGCGCCGCGACGAGCTGCAGCGCCTCGATCGGCGTCAGGCGGTCGACGTCGATCGCGCGGAGCGTCGCGAGTGCGGGGTGAGCTTGCGCGGGCGAGGCGGCGGCGGCCGCGCCGAAGAGGTCGAGCTGGGCACGGCCGCTCTTCTGCCTCCCGCGCACCAGCGCTGGGGCGCCTCCGGGGAGCGCGGCGCCCTTCTCGAGGTCCTCGAGGATGCTGCGCGCGCGCCCGAGGACCAGCTCCGGCAGGCCGGCGAGCTTCGCGCACGCGACGCCGTAGCTGCGCGAAGCCGCGCCGTGCTGCAGCTTGTGCAAGAAGACCACGTCGCCCTCGTGCTCGCGCGCCGACACGCTCCAGTTCTCGCACCCGGGGCGGGTCGCGGCGAGCTCGGTGAGCTCGTGGTAGTGCGTCGCGAACATGGCACGGCACGCGACGACGTCGTGCAGATGCTCGGCGACGGCCCACGCGATGGCGAGGCCGTCGTAGGTGCTCGTGCCGCGGCCTATCTCGTCGAGCAGCACGAGCGAGCGCTGCGTGGCGCGCCGGAGAACGTTCGCTGTCTCCTTCATCTCGACCATGAAGGTGCTCTCGCCGCGCGAGAGGTTGTCGCTCGCCCCGACGCGCGTCAGCACGCGATCGACGACGCCGATGCGGGCGCGCCGGGCGGGCACGAAGGACCCCATCTGCGCGAGGATCGCGATGAGCGCGACCTGGCGCATGAGGGTCGATTTTCCGGCCATGTTCGGGCCCGTGACGAGCCAGAACCGCGCGGCGTCACTCCCCTCGGTGGCGTCGAGCGTGACGTCGTTCGGCACGAAGCGGCCCTCGGCGGCGAGGTGCTCCACGACCGGGTGGCGGCCGTCCTCGATCACGAGGCGCAGCGACCCGTCCACCTCGGGCCGCGCGTAGTCGCAGCGGTGCGCGTGCTCGGCGAGCGCGGCGGCGACGTCGATCTCGGCGAGGCGGACGGCGGCCCGCTGGAGGCGAGGCGCCTGGGCCGCGAGGAGGTGCAGCGTCTGCTCGAACAGCTCCGCCTCGCGCGTCGCGCACCGCTCCTCGGCCTGGGCGATCTTGTCGGCCAGCGCCTCGAGCTCGTCGTTGGTGTAGCGCTCGCCGGTGGCGATCGTCTGCTTGCGGCGCCACGCGTCGGGGACCTTGCTGGTGTGCGAGCGCGTGACCTCGACATACCAGCCGAAGACGCGCGTGTAGCGCAGCTTGAGGCTCCCGATCTGCGTCGTCTCGCGCAGGCGCGCCTCCAGCTCGACGATGAGCCGCTGGCCGTTGTGCATGACGCCGCGCCACTCGTCGAGCTCGGCGTCGAAGCCTTCGCGCAGGGCGCCGCCCTCCGAGACGCGCAGCGGCGGCTCGTCGGGGATGCGCTGCTCGAGCAGCGCCCGCGTGTCCTCGCACGCGTCGATCCACGCGTCGCCCGCCGCCACGCCGAGCGAATCGCGGCCGGTGGCGTCGGGGCAGGTCTCGAGGGCGTCGCGCAGCGCGGGGAGCGCGGAGAGGGTAGCGCGGATCGCGGCGAGATCGCGCGGGCCGGCGCGCCCGAGCACCACCTTGATGACCAGCCGCTCGAGATCGCGTGTCGTCGTGAGCTTCTCCCGGACCTCTCGGCGCAGGCCGGGCTGGGTCACGAAGAACTCGACCGCGTCGAGGCGCCGGCGGATCTCGGCGATGTCGGTCTTGGGGGCGAGCAGCCGGCGGCGCATCAGGCGTGCGCCCGGCGCGGTGCAGGTCTCGTCGATCTCGGCGAGCAGCGAGCCCCGGGCCTCGCCGGCCATCGTCCGCACGAGCTCGAGGTGGGCCTGTGTCGCGTCGTCGAGGAGCATCGTGTCGCCGAGCTCGTAGAGGGCCAGTCGCCGCACGGGCGGCGCGCGGCCCGCCTCGCACGCGCGCGCCTCTCCGAGGACGCGGCTGGCAGCGAGCCGGACGAGCGGCGAGGCGTGCGCCGCCTCCGCTCCGAGCACCTCGGCGAGGACCTCGGCCGCCGCGGATTCCTCCTGCGGCGACACGTCGCGCACGACGGCGCGCGGCCGCGCGGCGCGCAGAGCCTGGGCCGCGACACCGGCGCCGGGCCCCAGCAGCACCTCGGCGGGGTCCAGGCGCAAGAGCTCGGCGGCCGCCGTCGGCGCGTCCGGCGCCTCGCACCCCACGAGCTCTCCGGTCGACATGTCGAGCGCCACGATTCCGAACGCCACGCCGTTGGTCTCGAGGCCGACGAGGTAGTGGTTGCGCTTCGCGTCGAGGCCCGCGTCGTCGAAGACGATCCCCGGCGTGACCACGCGCACGACCTTGCGCGGCACGATCCCCTTCACCTTGGAAGGATCGGCCATCTGCTCGCAGATCGCGACCTTGAAGCCTTGCTCGAGCAGCTTCTGGATGTAGCCGCTCGCGGCGTGGTACG
>DATIQP010000949.1:0-17138 GCA_035470765.1 Polyangiaceae bacterium
GCGCTTCGGCGCGCAGCGTCGAGTCCCCCGAGAGCGCCGACACCCGCTCGACCTGGCTCCAGCGCTCGAGGGGATCGGGGTCGAGGCGCGCGGCTTCGTGAAGCGCCCGCGCCGCGTCCCCTACCTCGCCGCGCTGCTCACACAGCTGCGCGAGCTCGGTCCATGCGTCGGCCCGAGCGAGGGGCGTCGCCCCCCCGTCCTTCGCGCGGGCGAGCGCGCGCCGCTCGAGCTCCTCGGCCTGGCCCGCCATCTCGAACGTCGCGCGGACGAGCGCCTCCACCTCGGCCCGCGCCTCCGGCGGACCGAGCTCCGCGATGCGCTCGAGCGAGGCGATCGCCCCGTCATAGCGACCGGCCAGGCGCTCGGCCTCGGCGAACGCGCGGTGGGCGCGGATACGGCGCGCGGCCGGGATCTTCTTCTCGAAGCGCGCGCGAAGCGCAGGCTCGGACTCGCGCGAGGCGAGATCGGCCTGCCGAATCAGCTCGTCGTCGTCGCTCTCGCGCTCGGCCGCCGCCATCTTGAAGCGCCCGCTCGCGGCGGCGTCGCCGAAGGCGTCGGCGAGCGCGCCCAGGAACCGCAACGCCGGGACGCCCACGTTGCTGAACGGCTTGTCGAGCATGGCGAGGCCCTTCGCGACGACGGCGCGCGCCGCCTCGGACTTGGCCAACCCCGCCGCGATCGGCAAGAGCAGGATGTACTCTTCCAGGTCCGCGTCCGAGTCGAGCGCGCGATCGATCGACGCCACCGCGCTCTCGGCGTCCTCGAAGAGCTCGTACTCCAACTGCGCGAAGGCGATGCCGACCCGCGCGCCGTCCGGCCCTTCGAGCTTGCGCGCAAGGGCGTGGCTCGCCTTCGAGAAGCGCACGTTCAGCAGGCTGCGTTCTTCGGGCACGCGCGCGAGCAGGTCGCGCGCGGCGTCGCCGAGGAGGGCGAGCGTGCTCGGCATGGGCTGCAGGAAGGCGGCCTTGAGAAGCACGTCGACGCGCATGCGCGCGCCATCCTCGCCACTGCCGGCCACCGACGCCGCGCGGAGCAACCAGCCCGCGCGGATCGCCACGCTCGACGAGGCGTCGGCGACCTCCTCGATGGTGCGGACGGCGTAGCCGACGTCGCCCGTGCGCTCCGCGATGCGGGCCAGCAGGAAGAACGTCCCGCCCTCCGAGGGCACGGCGGCGAACGCCTGCGCCGCGTGCTTGAGCGCGAGGTCGGCCTCTCCCCGCTGTTCGAAGAAGCGCGCCCCGCGGTAGTGAGCAGCGCGGCGGCCGAAGCGCCCGCGCGCGCTCGTCCCGAGCGAGTCGTACACGCGCGACAGGTCCCGCACTTGACCCGCCGCCAGCGCGCCGCGCTCGGCGATCTCGATCGCGCCCGCGACGAGCGGGTTGCGCTGCAACGCCGTCTCGGCGAGCTCGAGCGCTCGGGCGGGCTCGCCGATCGCGAGCGACGCGCGCGCGGCCTCCGCGGCGATCGCGCCCGCGCGCCGCGCGTCCTTCTCGGCCGCGACCAGCCCCTGCAGCCGTTCGAGCGCAGGCTGCGCCCCCGCGAACCGGGCCAGGTCGACGCCGAGCGCCGCGTAGCCACCGGCTGGCGCGACCCGCGCCGCCCGGAGCCACGTCTCTTGCGCCCGGCGAGCGTCGCCCGCCATGTCCCAGTACAGCCCCCCGAGCAGCCGGAGCGCCCTTGCCGCCTGCGCGGCCGCGGCGTCGATCGCGCCGCGCGTCGCGCGCCCCACCAGCGACTGGCGCGACGTTGGCTCGGCCTGACGCGCGGCCTCCACCTCGAGGGCCGCGCCGCGCACCTCCAAACGCCATATCTCGGCGTCGGGTGACGACGCACCCTGCACGCTCTCGGCCATGCCTACGACGCGCGTGGCATCGGCGCCGAGCGCGACCGCGCGCGCCATCGACCGAAGCGCCGCGTCCGGGTCGCTCTGGATCTGGCGTCTGGCGAGCTCGAGCAGCATCACCACGCGCGCGTCGGCGTCGGCGCCGGCGCCCATCTTCCGCGTGAGCAGCGCCACCTCGAGCGGACCGTCGCTGGCGCGCTCCGCGCATCGCGCGATGGCGTCGGTCAACACGTCGTGGCGCGGCCCCAGCGCGTCGAGCGCCCTGCGCGCCGCGAGCGCGGCCCGCGCAGGGTCGAGCGCCGCGAGCGCGTCGAGCACCCTGGCGGCGAGCGGGGCCAGCGTCGCCGTCGGCAGGGGCTGCGGCAACAACCACGAGAGCACGTCGCTCGCGCGGGCCGGCTCCGAGGCACGAAGCACTCGCTCGAGCAGCCGAGCGATGATCGCCGGGTCGCCCGGGCGCAAGGCGATGAGGCGCTGCGTCCAGGCGACGGCGTAGTCTTGCTCCCCGAGCTGCTCGAGCGTCGCCGCGAGCGCCTGGCAATAGCGGCCGGTGGCGAAGACGGCCGTGACCGCGCGCTCGAGGGCCGAGGCGGCCCCGCGGTCGTGGTTGTCGATGGACGCGTTCGCGAGGGCGACGATCGCGCGCGCCGACGACGGATCCGCCTGACACGCCTCCTCGGCGAGCCGCCGCGCCTCCGCCGGAGCGAGCGCGCAGACCGCGTCAGAGGCGCTCGCGAGGAGCACCGCGCGGACGCTCGGGGCGCTGAACGCCGCGAGCGCCTCGAGTGCGCGACCGCGGACCGGCGCGTCGGCCGCGAGCGATGCGTTCACCCAGGCGATGCTCGCGGCCCGGGCGCTCGCCGCGTTCTCGGCCACGAGCGGCGCGGTGATGGCGCAAGCCTCGGCGAGATCGCCCCTCTGCCGCGCCGAGGACGCGAGCGACGCGCGGGCCTCGACCTCGTCGGGCACCGGCAGCTCTTGCCGTAGCAGCCAGCGCCCGAGCCCGAAGTTGTGGGTCTCCTTCTCCAGCGCCGCCTCGAGCGCGTTCTTCCACGCGCGGCGCTCGTCCGCGCCGGGAAGCCGCGGCCCCAGGCGCCGGAGCGCCGCGTCGACGCCGCCGAGCCCCGTCGTGATCGCGTCCACGCGCGAGTCCTTCGCCGAGAGGTCGCGCAGACGCTCGAACGCCCACGCGGCGAGCATCGGGTGGTCGAGCTTCTCCTCGGAGACGACCGCGAGAGCGCGCGCGCAACCCGCTGCCGTCTCGGGATCGGCGCGGTCCGAGGCGGCGCCACGCACCAGCCCTTCGATCTCGGGCGCGCGGTCCTTGGTGGCGGCCGCGTACTCGCGGAGCGCGAGGAGAGACTCGTTTCGGTTGGGATCGTCGGCGAGCATCCGAACGTGCTGCACGGCCGCACGCGACGCGCTCCCGAGGGGCCCGCCGAAGAGCCTCGCAAGCTGGTCGCGGAGCGTCATCCGCTCGGCCCCGGTGGCGGTCTCGGCGCGCACCTCCAGGCGCGCGGCGAGCGGCTCGAGCAGACCGAGGCGCAATAGCAGGCCGTCGATCGTCGCCGCATCCTCGCCCGAAAAAGCCCGATCGAGGCCCGCGTCGAGCGCGAGCCCGAGCGCCTCGAGGTAGTTCTGCGCCCCTACCCGCCCGCCGAGGAGCCGAACGAGCGCGCGACGAGCGAGCGGGCCCTCGAGCGACAGCGCGTGCGCCCGCGCGCAGTGCTCGGCCGCCGGAGCCCGACCCCGCTCGCGCAGCGCCGCGTCGAGCGCCGTCATCGCTGCCTCGCAGGTCGGGTCCGCCTCGAAGGCGCGCAGCGCGTCTTCCATCTCGGCGCCGGCCGCTCCTGCGGCCTTGCGACGCGCCGCGGCCTCCGCGTAGCAGCGCGCGGCCGTCCGGGCGTCGATCACCTCCGGCGCCCAGCTCGAGAGGCCGCCGCGCAGCTCCAGCGCCGTCGCGTCGTCGCGATCGAGCTGCGCCGCGTCCTCCAGGGCGCCGCTCGCGCCGTGCGCATCTCCCGCCCGCGCGAGCAGCGTTCCGACGCGCAGCATCGTCGCGGCCGCGGCGGCGCCCTGCTCTTGCGTCTTGCGGAGCACCATGGCGGCCGTCGCCGACTCGCCGAGCATCTCGAGCCACGACGCTACCGCTTTTCGCAGCTCCGGGTCCTCGTGGCGCTCGAGCGCGGCGAGCGCGAGCTCCACGGCCTCGTCGAGGTCCTGCTCGCGCGCGGCCAGGTGACGCGCGAGGGCTGCCCCCGCCGCGGTCTCCGCGTCGCGGTCGCCGTTGGCCCGCGCCGCTTCCAGGATCGCGCGCAACGTGCTCTCCTCGGCCTTGCGACCTTCGCGGCGCGGAAGCGCTTCGACCGAGAGCGGAGCATGGGCGGCCGCCGGGCTGTTCTGCGCCGCCGGCGGCGACCACTCCGGCGGAGGGAGCGTCTCTCGGGTGTGGACGTTGCCTTCATCCTGACTGCGGCCGCTCGCCATCTAGGTCGAGGCTACCGCACGACGAGGGCGAACGGGAGCGCGCACACCACCCGATCGTGCGTCGCCAGCAGCGCCAGGCTCTGGGCGAAGACCTCGAGCTCCGGCGCCGTCTCGTGCAGCCAGCTCCCCAGCGGATGGGTCAGCAGCATGGACGGATCCGCCTTGGAGAGGTCCAGAGGAGGCGCCTCGCTCTCGACGCCCTCGCCGCCCGTCAGCACGTCGATGAAGCGCGGGGTCGCAGGAAACACCCGCACGAGCCCGTCGGACGGCAGACCGCCGAGCTCCTTGGCGCGAGCAATCGCCGCGCCGAGCCCGCCGAGAGTGTCCACGAGCCCGCGCTTCTTGCCCTCGACGCCGCTGAAGATGCGTCCCTCCGCCGAGGCGGCCACCTTCTCCACCGGGATCTTGCGGCCCTCGGACACGCGCTGCAGGAACAGGTCGTAGATGCCCTTCATCGAGTCGCGCACGCGCTCGCGCGTCGCGTCGTCCCAGGCGACGAACGGCGACTCGTAGCCGGCGCGAGCCTTGGCCGCGTCGTCGCCCTTCTTGGCCGGGAACGTCTCGACGTGGACGCCGATGTGCTCGAGCGCGGCGCCCAGGCCCACCTTGCCGCCGACCACGCCGATCGAGCCGACGATGCTCGTGGGCTCCGCGAAGATCTCGTTGCCCGTGGATGCGAGGTAGTAACCCCCGCTCGCGGCCATGTCTCCCACGCTCACGACGATCGGCTTCTTCGCGCGGAGCTTCATCAGCTCGTGCCAGATGAGATCGCTCGCGAGCGCGCTGCCGCCGGGCGAGTCGATGCGGAGCACGACGGCCTTCACCGCGTCGTCGTCGGCGAGCTGCCGGACCCTGCGGCCGAGCGCCTTCTCCGTGATCCCCTCCTCGCCGCCGAACGCGCCGCCGCTCTGCATCGAGATGCTGCCGACGGCGCGCAGCACCATCACCTGAGGCGTCGTGTCGTCGCTGCCCGCGAAGACACGGAGCAGATCGTCGAGCTCGGGCCCCGCCGAGGTCGACCCCGAGCCGTAGCGCGTCACCTCGCGCACGGCGCCGCACGCCGCCTTGGCCGCGTCCTTGGCCTCGTCGAGGTAGCCGATCTCGTCGACGAGACCGCGGGCCTTTGCCGCCGGCGCGGCGAACGGCCCGTCCTCGGCGGCGCCGCTCACCCCGGCGCTCGGCCGGCCCTTGCCGATGCCGTCCAGCCACGCGGCGCGCAGATCCACCAGCACGCTCTCGAGCGACTCGCGAGCCTCCTCGCTGGGCCCGTCGCGCGTCAGCGGCTCCTCGGCGCCCTTGAACTTGCCGATCTGCAGGATGTCCAGGTCGAGGTGAAGAGTGTCGGCGAGGAGGCGGTGCATGTAGATCACCTGCGCCGCCAGGCCCACCGCCTCCACCTCGCCCGACGGCACCAGATAGACCTTGCTGCATCCGCGCGACGCGACCAGCAGCGTCGCGTTGCCGAGCTCGTCGGCGTGACAGTAGACAGGCATGCTCGTCCGGGCGTCGGCGAGCAAGTCGCCGAGCTCCTGCGCCCGCGCCATGCCCAGGTGGGCCTGGCCGAAGCGGATGAAGAGCCCCCGTGTGTCCTTGTCGCGCCGCGCCTCGCCCATGGTCTTGAGCAGAGAATCGAAGGCTCGCCGCCTCCCGGGCGGCGGCCCGAGCAAGCCCGCCTCCTCGCGCTCCGGTACGCCTCCGCTGAGATCGAACACGGCGATGGATGGCCCGGTGCGAGGCGCGCTCTTCGCCCCGCCCGTGGTCGCCGACTTCGGGCGTCCCTCACACCCCGCCACGCCCAGGGCGACCAGCGCCGCGAGCGCGAGCGGCCAGAGCTTCACTGCGCGCCCCCGCCGCCATCCTGCGACGCGGGCGTGCCAGTCGCCTGCGGCGCGGGCGCGCTCTCCGTCGACCGTTGCCGCGCGCGCGCCGGAACCATCTGCTCCGGCAGGCGGTCCACCATGTCCTTGTACATCCGCTGCGCGCGCCCCTTGTCGCCGAGATCCCAAAGCGTGTCCGCGAGGCCGATCAAGGCCGGGAAGTACGTGTTGTTCGCCCTGAGGGCGTTCTCGTAATAGGTCTGCGCGTTGTGCAGGTCGTGCTGCTGGTAGGAGACGTCGCCTAGCCCTGCGAGCGCCTCCGAGTCGCTGGGGCTGATCGCAAGCACCTTGCCATAGAGGTCCTTGGCCTTCAGGAGATCGCCGTGTGACTTCGCGGTGTCGGCCTCCTGCAGCAAATGGCGGGGATCGCTCGCGCCGAAGTTGCCCTCACCCGAAGGCGAGCCGTGGCCTCCCGAGGGGAGCGAGTTCACGTCCACCACTGCGACGGCTCCTGCGTCGCCGCCGGTCGCCGCGGCCTGGTGGCTCCGATCCAAGAACGCGCGCAGGTCGGCCTGCAGCGGGTGCTGGTGCGGCAGGCCCAGCAGCTTCTCGAGCTCCTTACGCGCTTGCGGCACGTCGCCGGACCGCGCCAGCGCGTACACGAGCACGGCGCGCGCGCGGCCGAGATTGCCCTCGCTCGCAGCGGCGTCGCGGAGCCGCTCGATCACCTGCGGGGTGGGCGTCGTCGCCTCCGCGAGGTCGAGCGCCGCGAGGATGTAGGAGCTCTCCGGCTGCGAAGCGATCGACGACATCTTGGGCACGAGCGCCCGTGCCTGCGCGAAGTCTCCGGCGATGCGCAGCGCGTCGATTTTCGAGCGAACCGCCGCCGCGTCGTCCGGCGCGACGTTCAGGGCCGTTTCCGCCGCCGAGCTCGCCTTCACCGAGTGCTCGTCGAGGTCCTTCTTCGCCTGCGTCGCCTGCTCGCCCGGCGCGGCCAGGCGGAGCGCGAGCCAAGCGACGTCCGCCCGCGCCTCCGCGACGCGCGCGACGTCGAGCAGCACGCGCGGGTCCTTGTCCGCCAGCGCGCTCGCCTTGTCGAAGTCTTCTTTCGCGGCGTCGAGGTTGCCGTCCGAGAACGCGCGCTCGCCGTCGCTCAGCAGCTGCTGCACTTTCGGGTCGAGCGGTGCGAGCGCCGCGACCGGCTTCGGCGCGGGCCTCAGGTACGGCTTGAGCACCACGAAGCCGAGCACCGAGACGCCCGCGACGAGCACCAGGCCGACGATCCACCCGCCCACGCGGCGCCTCGGCGGCGCGTAGTCCGGCAGCGAAGGCCGCGCGGGGTGGAGGGAGTCCGACGAGCCGCGAAAGGGCGCCACCTGCGGCGGCAACGGCGACGACATCTCCATCGCGGCGGGTACGGGCTGGGGTCGCGGTTGCGGCTGCGGCTGCTGGACTTGCTGCCGCGTGACCGGCGGCATGGGCGCCGTGCCGCCGCGCGCGCTCTGCTGCGTCGCGGCGAGCGCGGGAAGCGTCGCCGACGGCTCCGGCACCGCCCCTACGGTCGCCGCGAGCGGATCGGGCGCGTGGGCAGGGCGCGGCGCGAACGGCTCCGCCGTCATCGGCTGGCCGACCGGCGACGCGACGTGCGGCGTGTTGGCGAGCGCGGAGGAGGCCGAGGTCTGCGTGGCGGCCAGCGGCGAGCGCGCGGGCTCTTCACGAGGCGCGTGCGCGGGAGCCGGCGCCGGTACGCCCCCCGCCGTCGGCCGCAGCGTGTCCATGCGACCGCGCGGAGGCACGCTCGGCGATCGTTGCGGAGGCTGAAGCCCGCTCGCCGCCGCCGGCGGCGGGCGCGAGCTCTTGCGGGCGAGCGGTTCGGCTTCGGTCGGCGGCACGCTCGCGCGCTTGTCGAAGAAGGGCTCGAGCTCCGCGATGGCGCCGAGGAGCCGCGGCGGCCCGCTCCCGCGGGAGAGCGAGTCGCTCCGCGCGACCTGCTTGCCGAGGATCGCCTTCTGCAGGTCGCGCAGCGAAGTGAAGACGTGCGTCTTGCCGGAGACCGTCGTCACGACCCAGCGATCGCCGCCTGCGCCCTCCGTCGAGCGGCGCACCTTGAACTGGTTGCCGCACTGCGTGCACTTGACGGTCGTCCCGCGCTCGCTGACCAAGGCGTCGTCGAAGTCGTACTCCGTCTTGCAGCGCTCACACTGGACGTACATCGCATCGCGACCTTGTCACACCAGGGGGATCCGGCACAACGCCAGGATCGAGCGTGTGGGACAAGGGGCCCGGAAACCTTACGAGGAAGCGGGCCTTTGGTCCACATCGTGCGTGAACCTCGGTCCACACTGCCTCGCAAGGCCCCTGGATTTCCCGCGTCTCCACGAAGGTTGTCCAGGGCACGCACATTGCTAGACTGGGCCGTAGGCGACGTCCCACGCACAACGCCGCCTTGGAGATGGTTCCGCCATGAAACGAGTCCTTTCGTTCGTCGTTGGTGCTCTGGGAGTCGCGCTGCTGGGCGGGTGTCCCATCTACAGCTCGGGTGGCGGCGGCGGAAACTGCGGCCAGAGCACGTGCGGATGCAGCACGCCTGCCGATTGCCCCAGCGGCTCGACGTGCGACAGCGCCGGGCTCTGCGAGGTCGGCGATTGCACGCAGACCGGCTGCGTGAGCGGGTACACGTGCACCGTCCAGAACGGCTCGGCGACCTGCATCGCCACCAACAAGCCCGACGGCGGCACCGACGCGAGCAAGCCCTACAGCGGCTGCTTCGCCGACACCGACTGCACCAGCACCGCCGCCGGCTCGAAGTGCTTGAACAGCGTCTGCACCGCCCCGGCGAACCAGTGCGCCGACGCCACGCAGTGCGGCGCGAACGAGCAGTGCGTCCAGGGCGTGTGCACGCCCTCGTGCAGCACCACCGTCGCCTGCCCCACGGGCTACACGTGCGACACGACCAACGGCGTGTGCACCGGCAATGCCACCCCGTGCACGCTCGGCGGCAACCAGTGCTCCGGCGGCACGGTGTGCGTCCAGGGCCACTGCGACACCGCGTGCGGTACGAACAACAGCTGCGCGACGGGCCTGGTTTGCATCAACGGCGGCTGCATGCCGAATCAGAAGCCGAACTTCGTGTGCAACACGGACGGCGTCCAGGACGCGTGCGCCACGGGCAGCATCTGCCTGCGCCACAACTGCTACATCGCCTGCGATCCGAACAACACGAGCTCCTGCGCGACCGCGGACCAGTTCAACATCTGCAAGGCCGTGACGACCAGCACCGGCACCTACGACGTGTGCGGGTCCGCCACGAACCTCGGCAACCAGTGCGATCCGACGGTCGGGAAGAACTGCGCGGGCACGGCGATCTGCATCGACGGCTACTGCCGCTGAGGAATCAGCGGCGTGCGGTCGCGCAGCCCACGTTCACCGTGAGCTCGAACTCCCCTTCGCTCCAGTACTTGTCGATCGCTTCGCGCACGTAGGCGAAGGGCTTCGTCAGGTCCTCGATGCCGAGGTTCTTCCGGAACTCGGGCAAGAGCAGCAGCCGCGTGATCGGGTCCTCGAGGAACGCGCGGCCATTGGGGAACGCCACCGTCGCCGGGCGCAGGCTCACGTCCACGTACTGCAGCCCCGCCTCCTCCAGCTCGGCGGAGAGCGCCTCCACCGTCGGGCGCTGCTGCATCGCTCGGTCGACCGCGGCCATGAGCGCGCCGTCGTCGAGCTTCAGCGCGCACTCGCGCAGGAGGTCGGCGATCTCGCCGAACGAGCCTCGCATCGGCAGCGCGAGCAGCAGCTGGCCGTTGGGCGCGAGCAAGCGCGCCGCCTCGGCGACGACCAACGAGAGCTCGGCGGGGGCCGCGAGCGGGTGGAGGGAGAGCGCGTGCGAGAAGCTCGCGTCGGGGAGCTCGGTCGGATAACCCTCCGCGAGACGGTACTCCGCGACCATGTCGGGCATCGTCGCCGCCTTCGCGCGCGCGAGCTCGAGCGCGGCGACCGAGTCGTCGAGCCCGTAGATGGCGGCGCCGGGGAGCCGCATCGCGAGGCCCCGATCCGGGTATCCGGTGCGACAGCCCAGGTGGACGACCTGCGCGCTCTCGCTCTCGACGAGCGACTCGAGCGCGAGCTCGCCGAACAAGGAAAGATAGCGAGGAACGACGAACGTCTCGAAGATGGCCGCGTCCGCCGGCGCGAGGCGCGTGCCGCGGGGCGACAGATCGGGCGAGGATGGGCTCAAGCGTCGCTGCCGACTCGACGAAGCACGTCGATCGCCTCCTTCGCCAGCTCGCCGACGCTCACCTTCGCCTCCTCGCCCGCGCCGTCGGCCAGGTCGACGATGCGCGGATCGCTGGCGAACGGCGCGAGGAGCTTGCCCGCGCTCGGGTCTCCCACCTCCACCATGGCTTCGATGGCGGACGCGACGGCCTCCGCGTCGTCGAGCGTGAGGAAACGAGCCAGCAGCTTGAGCACGCCCGGCTCGGGCAGCTCCGCGAGCAAGTAGGGCAGCTCGTGGTGCGCGGGGCTGTCGCTCGGCAGCCGCGCGAGGGCGCGCTCGACGGCGAGCGCGAGCTCCTTGAAGCGCGAGTAGCCACGCTCCTCGAGCGCCTCCCCCGCGCTCATTCGCGCCTCGGCTTCGCCGCCGTCGAGGATGTCGATGAGCAGGTCCGCGCTCTCGTCGCCGTCGAGCTCTGCGAGGAGCTCGGCGACGCGCACGAGGCGGAGGTTCGCCTCCATCTTGTCCTTCAGCCCGAGCGCCTCACGCGTCGCGACCCTCGCGGCGGCGACGAGCGCCCCGCGATCCATTCGCAGCAGCTCCGCGTGGAGCCTGCGCACCGCACGCTCCGCACCGAAGAGCTCATCCATTCGCGCCGCGACGTCTTTGTTCACGCCCACTGTCTAACCAATCCGCCGACCAGCGGGAAGCCCCCGCGCAGCGGCTCGGTTATGCTCGCAGCATGCAACGATTGCCGGTCCCGATGCCTCCGCGAGGGCTCGTGCTCGTCGCCGCGCTCGTCGCGGGGCTCGCGCTGGCTCCGCGCGGCACGCTTCCGGCGATCGTCGCCGTCCACACCGCGCGCGCGTCCCCTCGCGTGGCCGGCGAGGCCGAATCCGGCAGCGGGTGCCCGCCCGGCATGTTCGCGGACAACCACGCCTGCGTGCACCTCGAGCCGCCGGACGAGGGCGAAGCGCCGATGGCCGAGAACGCGCACCGCGAGCGCTCCGGCCGGTGGGTGCTCTACGATCAGATCCCCCGGCGTCCGGATCGCCCCGCGGACTACGACGCCTACGTGTATCCGATCCCGCCCGGCCTCCCCGGCGGCCACAGCGTGGTCAGCGGCTACGATCTCGATCGACCCGACGACGCGCAACGGCGCGGGCCGACGCTCCACGCCGTCGGCCACGGCGCCGTCGATCTGCCGCAGGCCAAGGGCACCCCCATCCACATGATCGCGCTCGACCACCAGCAGGGCGACGCGGAGGTGGTTTACGTCGGACCGCTCTTCGGCCTCACCATCGTCACGCGCCACACGCTCCACGAGGGCGGCGGACTGCACGACTACATCCTCTTGTTCGGTCACCTCGACGCCGCCGCACCCGGCCTCGCCAAGGGCACCCACCTTCGCGTGGGCGACGTGGTCGGCGCGGTGGGCGACACGGGCTCGCCCGAGCTCGTCCACCTGCACCTGGAGGCGCGCCGCGTGCGGGAGGGGGTGGACGTCGCGGCCGTCACGACGGCCAACGGCCTGCTCGCCCCGGAGGTTTCGGTCGTATGCGACCCGCGAAACGTGCTCACTTTGAAGGGAAATCCGTAAAGCGACTTGCGCGGAGGGCCCGGTAGAGCGACCATTTGTGGGCGTGGCCGCGATGGGCGGTCCCGCACCGAAAAAAGCCAGTGTCGCTTCCGTCAGCACGGCAGTCCGACCAGACGGCGCCCTCGCCCGAGGGATACGTCTGCCCGCGCTGCGACGCTCGCTTCATCGCTGGACCCACCTCGCCCACCCACTGCCCCAAGGACGGAGCGCTGCTCGTGCCGAAGGTGGCAGCCCCCACCAAGTACGATCCGATGATCGGCCGGACCCTGGACGGCCGCTTCAACATCGTCTCCAAGCTGGGCGCGGGCTCGATGGGCGCCGTCTACCGAGCGCGGCAAGCAAACATCCACCGCGAGGTCGCCATCAAGATCCTGCGGAGCGACAAGGCCCTCGACGAGGCGGCAAAGGCGCGCTTCCTGCGAGAGGCTCGCGCCAACAGCGCGCTCGCCTCGCCGCATACGGTCACCGTCTTCGACTTCGGGCAGAGCGACACCGGCGAGCTGTATCTCGTCATGGAGCTGCTCGACGGCGAGTCGCTCGGACAGCGGCTCGCGCGCGACAAGCGGATCGCGCCCGACGTCGCCGTCGAGGTCGCTTGCCAGGCGCTGCGCTCGCTCGCCGAGGCGCACGCCAAGGGCATCGTCCACCGCGATCTCAAGCCCGACAACCTCTTCTTCGCGCGCGTCGTCAACGCGAGCGGCGTCGCGGAGGAGATCGTCAAGGTGCTCGACTTCGGCATCGCCAAGATGTTCGGCGAGGGCGCCGGGCCGATGAACGCCATCGAGACGCAGGCCGGCACCGTCTTCGGCACGCCGCGCTACATGTCGCCCGAGCAGGCCCAGGCCAAGCCGCTCGACGCTCGCAGCGACCTCTACTCGCTGGGCGTGATCCTCTACCACATGCTCACGGGCCGCCCGCCGTACATCGACGACGACGCGATCATCGTGATGGCGCGGCACATCAAGTCGCAGCCCAAGTCGATGGCGGACGCCTGCCCCGACGCTCGGATCCCCGTCGAGCTCGAGCGCGCCGTGATGCGGGCGATGTCCAAGAACCCCAACGACCGGCCGCCGAACGCCGACGCCATGGGCCTCGAGCTGATCAAGGCGCTCGAGTCGTCCAGCGGGTCGACGAGCGGGGTGCGGAGCTCGCTCGCCGCGGGCGGCCGCCTGGATGGGCGGCGCGTGCTCTCGTCGTGGCGTCCCCCTCCCCCTTCTCCTTCTTTTCCGGCTCCGGCTCCGTCCGCCGCCGACAGTCTCGAGCTCGCTGCCTCCCCCGTGCCTTCCCGGCGACGGACTGCGGTGTTCTTGGGCGTGGGCGCCGCACTGGTGCTCGCCAGCGTCGGCCTGGGCCTCGGCATCGCCCTGCGGGGAAGCGGGGCCAAGACCGGAGAGGCCGCCGAGCCCGCCGGCTCGGCCTCCACACCGTCGGCCTCGACTGCCGAGGCGGTCCAGCTGCCCCTCACCCCGTCCGCATCGGCTTCGCCGGCCCCTCCGGATTCCACCGTCGGCAGCCTTCCGACGGCCGTTGCTGCGTCTTCCACCCACCGCAACCACACCCCCCCTCACCACGCCACGCACTCGGCCTCGGCCTCGACCGTCTCGACCGCGACCAAACCCGCCCCGAGCGCGTCCGCCCAGGGCCCGCGCTACGGCATCCTCGAGTGATGCACGCCCTTGCGCGTGATTGCTAGGGATGTGTCAACGATGTTAGCCTCCGCGCAAAGATGGATCCCAGCGAGATCGAAGCGCTAGTCGCGCGTCTCGTCGCCAACCCTCATGACGAGGAGGCGTTGGCGTACGCCCACCAGGCCGGCGGCGTGGATCCGAAGTCGTACGCTGCGCTGCTCGAGCGCGTCGGCAAGGAGACGACCGATCCTGCCTACGCTGCGCACTGGCTCAGCGAGGCCGCCAACGTCTGGCTCACCGCGCTCGGCGACGCGCACCGCGCCGCGCGCGTGCTGATGACCGCCATCGACAAGGATCCCACGCAGCAGGTCGCCGCCGACCGCCTCGCGCAGCTGTATCGCGACAAGGGCGACGTCAAGGCGCTGGTCGCCCTGCTCGATCGCCGCGCCAAGGCGCTCGCGCCGCTGCTCGCGTCGTCGCCGGAGCTGCGCGCCGACCTCGGAGCGATGCACGAGGAGCTGGGCCGGCTCTGGGCCGACGCACCGCTGTCGCAGCCGCGCAAGGCCATCGACAACTACAAGCGCGCCGCCGAGCTCGATCCGCAGAACGCGTTCGCGATCTTCCAGGCGCGCGAGCTGCTCAAGGCCCAGGGCGCCTACGAGGAGGCCTACCCGCTCTACGAGGCGGAGCTCGCCATCGAGGGCGATCCCGCGCGGCGCGTTGCGCTACTGCGCGACGAGGCGCTCACGCGCCGGTCGGGGGGCGACCTCGCCGGCGCGACGCGCGCGCTCGGTCGCGCGCGCGAGGTGGACGGACAGGATCCAGCGCTCCAGCAGGAGTACGCCTCCTCGGTCATCGACCGGATCTCCGGCGGCGAGCCGGTCAACCCGTCCGAACGAGCCAACGCCGCCGAGCTGCTCGTGGGCCTCGCGGAGGTGTACGACGGCGAGCACGGCCTCGCCTACGCGGGCGGCGCGCTCGACATCGACCCGGGCCACGACCGCGGCATGCAGCTCTTCAGCTACTACGCGCGCACGCTCGGCCGCGAAGCCGAGCTGCTCCCGCGCTACCTCACCTACCTCGGGGTGAATCCTTCGGGGTCCATGTCGATCGAGGCGCGGCAGCTGCTCGCCCTGAGCTACGAGGGTGCGGGCCAGCTCGCCGAGGCGATGGCGCTCCTCGAGCCGATTCGCAACCTCGATCCGAACGCCGCGCAGAAGCTCGCCGAGTTCGCGAGCCAGGGCGTCTCCCCCGCCGCCGAAGTTCCCGGCATGCGGCCTCAGCAGCCGGCGCAGCGTCACGGCTCGCACGCCGGCGGCGCGGAGCGCGAACCCGCCGCGGCGTCGGAGCCGATCGAGGCGCGGCGGGTGAGCGGGCTGCCGCCCGACCGGCTCCAGGGCGTGCTCGACGCGGCGCAGATGCTCGCCGGCAAGGGCAAGAAGCCCGAGGCATTTGCAAAATACAAGGAAGTGCTCGAGGCCGACCCCGCGCACCCCGAGGCGCTCTCCTGGGTCGAGGACTACCTGCGCAGCAAGCGCGACTACGCCCAGCTGCGCGACGTGCTGCTCTCGAGCGTGCGCGCCGTCAGCGGCTCGCACGACACCCTCGAGACGCGCAAGGAGCGGCTGCGCGAGATCGCCGGCATCTGCGAGGGCAACCTGCGCGACATCGACGGCGCCGTCACCGCGCTCAAGCAGCTGCTCGCGCTCGATCGGAGCGACGAGAGCGCGCGCCAGGCGCTCACCCGCATCCTCGAGAAGGCGCAGCGCTGGGACGACCTCGCCAACCTGCTCGAGGCCGAGGCCAGCGCCGCCGGCGAGCTCGAGACGAAGATCGCGCTCGAGAAGAAGCTCGCGACCCTCCACGAGCAGAAGCGCAAAGACTTCGGCGCCGCCGCCGAGGCGTGGGCTCGAATCGCGCAGGTGGCTCCACAGGACGACCGCGCGCTCGCGACCTCGTCGAAGCTCTTCGAGAAGGCCGGGCAGCTGGAGCAAGCCGCGCAGGTCCTCGCCGACGGAGCCTCGTCCCTCGAGGACGTCGTCGCGCGCGGGCAGCTCATCGAACGGCTCGCCGAGCTGCGCGAGCAACTGAGCGACGCGGCGGGCGCGGGCGAGGCCTACGCCGAGGCCGCCGAGATGCAGCACAGCGCGAAGCTCTGGGAGAACGCCGAGCGGTGCTTCGCCGCGGCGGAGCGCTGGGACCGCGCGGCGTCCGCCGCCACGCAGTGCGCCCAGCTCGCCGGAGACGGCAAGCTCCAGGCTCAGAACTACGCGCGCTCGGCCGATCACTACCTCCGCGCCGGCGATGAGCAGAGCGCGCTCGAGCGGCTCGAGCAGGCGTGCGACCTCGACCCCACCGCGGACGAGTTCGCCGCCGCGCTCGCCGAGCGCTACACCGCCGCCGAGACGTGGGACCGCCTGGTCGCGTTCCTCGCCAAGCGTGGCGATCGCACGGCCGACAAGGCCAAGCGCGTGGCCCTCCGGAGGCAGACGGCGACGCTCTGGGCGCAGAAGCTGGGCGACAAGGAGACCGCGCGCGAGCACTGGCTCAAGGTCCTCGACGACGGCGACGACCGCGAGGCGCTCGAGCGCCTCATCGACTTCGCGATCGAGCGAGAGGACCACACCGAGGCGACGACGCTCCTCCGCCGGCTCGGAGCGCTCGCGACGGATAAGTCGGAGAAGGCACGCGTCGCGCTGCGCGAGGCGGAGCTTCTCGCCGAGGGCGTCGGCGACGTCGACACGGCCATCGCCCGCTACGAGCACGTCCTCTCGGAGCTCGACCCGACGTGCCGTCCCGCGCTCCAGGCCATCGCCGATCTGCAGGAGGCTCGCGATTCGTTCTCGCAGGCCGCCGACGCCCTGGAGCGGGAGCTGAAGCTCGTGGCCGACGCGGCCGAGCGGGCACAGGTCGCCAATCGCCTGGCGCGGCTCTACGAGAAGCTCGACGACCCGCAGAAGGCCATCCGCGCGCTCGACGTGGTGCGCAAGGCCGACCCCGAGGACTTCGAGGCGCTCGCCCGCCTGTGCGACCTCTGCGAGAAGACCGAGCAGTGGGACCGCGTCGCGGAGCTGCTCGCGCAGCAGATCGAGGTCGAGGGCGACGAGGACGAGGCGAGCAGGATGACGCTCAAGCTCACCTCGATCCTCGCCGATCGCCTCAACCGCGGCGACGAAGCGCTCGCGACGCTCACCGAGCTCGCCGACCAGGGCGACCCGAAGCTGCGCGAGGCGTACGTGGAGCTCGGAGACCGGCTCGGGTGGAAGGGGCTCGTCGCGACCAAGCTCGTCGAGTGGTGGGTCAGCGCCCGCCAGGCCCCGGAGCGCACCGCCGCGCTGCGCGGAGCGTTCGACCGCTTCAACGAGGTCGGCCGCCACCAGGACGCGACGCGCGTCGGCCTCGACATCGTGCGCGCGCGCGGCGCCGATCGCGAGCTCGCGCAGAAGCTCGAGGAGCTGGCCGTCAAGACCAGCGATCACGACGCACTCGCCATCGCCCAGGATCTCCTGCTGCGCGACCTCGCGGGGCTCGAGCGCTCGACGGAGATGGTGCG
>DATIQP010000950.1:0-1572 GCA_035470765.1 Polyangiaceae bacterium
GCTTCTGGGAGGGCGTGGACGTGCCCGGCCACGCGCTGCGCCTCGTCGTGCTCGACAAGATCCCGTTCCCGGTGCCGAGCGATCCCGTCGTCGCCGCGCGCTGCGACGCCATCGAGCGCGAAGGGCAGAGCGCGTTCTTCAAGTACTCGGTGCCGGCCGCGGCCATCTCGCTCAAGCAGGGTTTCGGGCGCCTTCTGCGCAGCGAGCACGACTCGGGCCTGGTGGCGCTCCTGGACCGTCGCGTGCTGACCAAGTCCTACGGGCGCGCGCTTCTCTCGAGTCTCCCGCCGGCGCGCGCGCTGCGAAGCATGGATGAGGTGAAGGGGTTCTGGGCGGAGGTTTTCCCCGAGCCCCAGCCGTGATAGAGCCGCCCGCCATGAGCGAAATCACCGCAGTGCTGGCGCGCGAGATCCTCGATTCGCGCGGAAACCCCACGGTCGAAGTCGAAGTTCAAACGCACAGCGGCCGCGGCCGCGCGGCGGTGCCGAGCGGCGCGTCGACCGGCGAGCACGAGGCCCTCGAGCTTCGCGACGGCGACAAGCAGCGCTACCTGGGCAAGGGCGTCCAGAAGGCCGTCGCCAACGTGAACCAGACGCTCGGGCCGTCCATCATCGGCCTCGACGCGCTCGACCAGTCGGAGATCGACAAGGTCCTGCTCGACGCCGACGGCACGCCGAACAAGAGCAAGCTCGGCGCCAACGCGCTGCTCGGCGTCTCGATGGCCGTCGCGCGCGCTGCCGCCGACGTCGCCGCGCTCCCGCTCTGGCGCTACCTCGGGGGCGTCCAGGCGCGCGTGCTGCCGACGCCGCTCATGAACGTGATCAACGGCGGCGTCCACGCCGACAGCGGCCTCGAGATCCAGGAGTTCATGATCGTGCCTCTCGGCGCGCCGAGCTTCGACGAGGCGCTCCGCGCGGGCGCGGAGGTCTTCCACTCCCTCAAGGCCGCCCTCAAGAAGGACGGGCTCACGACGTCGGTCGGCGACGAGGGCGGCTTCGCCCCGCGGCTGCCGAGCAACGAGACGGCGCTGCAGTTCCTCGTGCGCGCGATCGAGAGCGCCGGCTACAAGCCCGGCCAGGACGTCGCCCTCGCCCTCGACGCGGCGGCGAGCGAGTTCTTCGACAAGAGCAAGAAGACGTACACCTTCGACAAGAAGCCCCTCTCCGGCGCCGAGCTCGTCGCCACCTACGCCGCGCTATGCGCCAAGTACCCGATCGTGTCGATCGAGGACGGTTGCGCCGAGGACGACTGGGAGACGTGGAAGGCGCTGACCGAGAAGCTCGGCGCCAAGACCCAGCTCGTCGGCGACGACCTCTTCGTCACCAACGTCGAGCGCCTCGGCCGCGGCATCAGCGAGGGCATCGCGAACTCGATCCTCATCAAGCTCAACCAGATCGGCACGCTCAGCGAGACGCTCGACACCATCCGGATGGCGCAGAGCTCCGGCTACCGCGCCGTCATCAGCCACCGCTCGGGCGAGACCGAGGACAGCTTCATCGCCGACCTGGCCGTCGCCACCAACGCGGGGCAGATCAAGACGGGCAGCCTGTCGCGGTCCGACCGCATTGCAAA
>DATIQP010000951.1:0-10909 GCA_035470765.1 Polyangiaceae bacterium
GAGCAGAAACCTTGGATGATTACCCTGCTTCTCTGCCTCTTCGCGGGCACGCTGGGCGCGCACCGCTTCTACGTGGGCAAGATCGGCAGCGGCGTGGGGATGCTCCTCACGCTGGGCGGGTGCGGGATCTGGTCGCTCATCGACCTCGTCATGATCCTCACCGGGAAGTTCACCGACGCGCAGGGCCGGCCGCTGCTGAAGAACTGATCGCTTTCGCGATCTCGGGGCCGACCTTGGCCCGGAGGGCGACGCACAACGAAGCGCTCTCGAGCGCCTGCGCGAGCGGGCGCTCGGAGCCCTCGAGATCGCGCGAGCGCGCGCTGAAGAACGCGCGCGCCTGCTCGACGTCGGGTTGCGTGCAGGCATAGCCCGCCATGCCGACGAGGCCGCGCGCGAGCGCCCCCGGCAGCTTGGCCCGCAGCGCGTCCCAGTGATCGCGCACGAACGCGAGCGTGCGGGCCCGCGAGGTGCGCCGGTGCGCCATCGGCCAAAGGATGCCTCGCACGTCCTGCAGCTTCACCGCCGGCGAGAGCATCCACTGGAGCTGCGCGTCGACCGCGGCGGGGTCGACGACGTCGCTCGCCGCGCGCAGGGCGAGCGCGTGCTCCTGGGGCGTCTTGGCCTCGGCGAGGGCGCGCTGGAGCTCGGCGGGTGGCTTCGTCCGCGCGGCGAGCTCGACGGCGGCCTGCCCGTAGTCGGGATCGAACGCCTTCGGATCGCGGCCGAACGTCGTGGCGTCCACCGTCACTGTGCGCAGCAGCGCGGCGTCGTCGCCGAGATCGATCGCCGCGTACGTGAGCGAGCGGCGGAGCAGTCGCGCGTCGTCGTCGAGCTTCGCCTGCGCCCGTAGCCGCCGCAGGTGCGGCTCGAGCCTTGCCCGTGCGTAGGCCGAGAACGAGGGCAGCGCCGCGTCGTCGACGGCCTCGCTCAGCGCGTAGAGGATCCCGACGAGCTGCTCGATCACGTGGCGGTCGCGCTCGGAGTCCACCGCCGGCAGCACCGTGCGCATCAGCACCTCGGCGTCGAGCTTGCCCGCTCGCGTCTGGGCCCAGGCGTCCGCCAGCACCGCGACGCGCGTCGCCACGTCGAGGGAGGCGAAGCGGCCGACGAGACCGCGCAGGTCCGCCGTTGCGAGCGCCACGTGGTAGTAGCCGGCCGCGTCCGCGTTGCCGATCACCGGGCAGGCTCCGGCGCCGCCGAGCGTCGCGCGCTCGCGCAGCGCGTCGCAGGTCGGAGGGGAGCCATTGCGTGCGCTCTGCACGCACAGCGGCACGGTCCACGGCGCCTGCGCGGGCAGCGAGGCGCCGAGCGGAGCGAAGCGCTCCTGGTGGACCTCGGCGCGAAAGGCGTTCGGGTCGCACTTCAGCGAGTCGAAGACCACGAGCGGGACGCCGGGCTGATCGAAGTACGCGTGCGCGAGGCCGCTCACCTTCCTCTGCGCAGCGGCGTCGACGGACCCCAGGAAGTCGTCGACCGTGGCGTTGCCCCACGCGTGATCGTGGAGGTAGGCGCGCACGCCCTTTTGGAACGCGTCCGCACCGACGTAGTGCTCGAGCATGCGAAGTACCGCGGCGCCCTTCTGGTAGGTGATGCCGTCGAACGCCTCCATCGCCTGGCCGACGCTCGCCACCGGCTGCCGGACGGCCCGCGCGGAGGCGAGCCCGTCCTGGTCCATGATGTACTCGGCGCTCTGGGCGGCGTCGATCGCGGAGCCGTACTCGGGCTTGTACATCTCGACGACCTTGTAGGTCATCCAGGTCGCGAAGCCCTCGTTGAGCCAGAGATCGTCCCACCAGCGCATCGTCACGAGATCGCCGAACCACTGGTGCGCGAGCTCGTGGGCGACCAGGCCCGTCATCCCGCGAAGCGAGCGGAGCGAGGCGTGCTCGTCGAGCAGCACCGCGTCGTCGCGGAACGTGATGAAGCCCGCGTTCTCCATGCCGCCGGCCCCGAAGTCGGGCACGGCCACGAGGTCGAGCTTCTCGTAGGGGAACTCGACGCCGAAGTACTGGGCGAAGAGCGGGAGCAGATCGGAGGCGGTCTTGAGCAGGGTGTCGGCGTAGGCCGTCTTGCCGCGCGTCGTGATGGCGCGCAGCGGCACCTTGGTGCCCTTCGCCTGCTTCACCTCGAAGTCGCCCACGGCGAAGGCGACGAGGTAGCTCGGCAGCGGCGCCGTGGTCGCGAAGCGGTGCGTGACCATGCCGCTGTCGCTCGTGTGCGCCGTCTCCGAGCCGTTCGAGAACGCGAGCGCGCCTTCGGGCGCGGCGATGCTGACGTCGTAGGGAGTCTTCAGCTCGGGCTCGTCGAAGCAAGGGAAGGCGCGGCGCGCGTCGGCCGCCTCGAACTGAGAGAAGACGTACGGCTGGCCGCCGTCGAAGGCGCGGTACAGCCCGGAGAGCGTGCGGCCGAACGGGGCGTCGTAGCCGATCTCGAGCGTCGCGTGGCCGGCGGGCAAGGGCTCGGGGAACGCGAGGACGAGCTCGTCGGGCTCGTGTGCGCCGTGCGATGCTCGCGCGCTCGTGCGGGCGATCAGCGTGCGCGACGGGCTGCCCACGATGGCGGTCGCGCGCCGCACCACCAGATCGCGCGCGTCGAGCACGACGTACGCGGTGGGCGAGGGGACGTCGACGAGGATGCGGACCGCGCCCGAGAAGCGCTCCTTGCGCGGGTCGATCTGGAGATCGACGGCGTAACGGAGCGGGCGCGCGAGGGAAGGGAGGTGGCCGTCCTCGCGGGCGGCGGGCACGGGGCCTGGATCGGCCGAGGGCGTGGCGGAGGCGCTCGCCAGCGGCGTGACGAGCGGCGGACGCGTCGCCGGGACATCGCCGCCGCACGCGGCCATCCCGAGCGCAGCGAGGAACAACGGAGTCGTGCGCATGGCGCACGACCATAGCGCCTATGCGGGCGGCTGGGGCGAGCCCAGGCGGGCGAACGAGCCCGTCGCGGTGGGTCGCGGCGGCAAGCTCGGCCGCGCTCGAGGGTCGTATTCGGTGGTCACGAGATCCCACTCGTCATCGTCGGGCTCGCAGCGCACGAAGCCGAACGACGGCGACGTCAGCGCGATCTTCGACTCCCGCTCGCCCACCCGAGGCGCGCGCCAGAGGATCGCGCGGGCGCCCGGACGCCACGTACCGACGAGGCGCCGCGTCCCCTCCACCTCGAGCAGCCAGCCGACGATGCGCATGCCGACCATCGCCGTCTCGCGATCCTCCTCCGGCGCGCCGCGGCGCACCACCTCCGTGCACTCGCCGTCCTCGAAGACGTAGACGGTGTGGCGCGTCTCGAGGCGGTGCAGCCCGTCGAGGTGGGCGGGCAGCACGGCGGTCATCCAGGTGCCTTTCTCGGTCGTCGCGAGATCCTTGAGCCATTGGCGGTTCGACATGGTGCCGTCACCTAAGCAGGGCCTGTGCCGCCTTGGATCAGATCGAAAAGGTGAACGATTCCAGGGGCCGCACCAATTTGGCGATGATGTAGGTGTATAGCCTACGATCCAGGATCGAAGCGCGAGCGATCCGGCTCGCGCTCGCTCGCGGTCACCGGTCGCGACCGAGCGCGATGACCTTCACGTTGAGCTCGATCACCGCCTTCATGACCTCGGAGCGCTTCTCGTCCGAGGGCGGGGTCTCGTCCCACTCGCGCACGACGCGAGAGAACGCGGCCGCCTGCATGCGCAGCTCGCGCACCTCGGCGCTCGCGGGCATCTCGGCGAGGCGCTCGACGATGTCGGCGAGCGAGGTGCGGACGATGTCGAGGCGGATCGAGGCGGGCGGGATCCCAGGCGGCATGGGTCCCCCGATGTTGACTGGCAACGGCCAAGCCGCCAAGGGCGAAGTGAAAGCCGCTCGCCGGGAGACGGCGCGATCGAGCGGCCGCGGCTCTCGTGATAGGCTGGCCGTCCCATCGCGCGGCGCTCGCCGCGGAGCAGACCCCATCGCATGGCCACGGCCCCCCAGCAGCAGCAGCTCCCGCTCCCGTCGCGCCTGGCGCAGATCGCGCAGCACCTCGAGTCGCGCTTCCTCGGCAAGGAGGAGGTCATCCGGCTGCTGCTCATCGCCGTCGTCGCGGGCGAGCACGCCGTCCTGATCGGCCCGCCAGGCACCGCCAAGTCCGCGCTCATCCGCACGTTCGCGAAGCTGCTGCAGGCCAACTACTTCGAGTACCTGCTCACGCGCTTCACGGAGCCGAACGAGATCTTCGGCCCGGTCGACATCGCCGCCTTCCGCGAGGGCCGCTACGTCCGCCGGACCGAGAACATGCTCCCGGAGAGCGAGATCGTCTTCCTCGACGAGGTCTTCAAGTCGAACTCGGCCATCCTCAACGCCCTGCTCACCCTGCTCAACGAGCGGCGCTACACGAGCGGCGGCCAGGTGCTCAAGTGCCCGCTGCTCTCGTGCTTCGGGGCGAGCAACGAGGTGCCGAACGACGAGAACCTGACGGCCATCTTCGACCGCTTCTTGCTCCGCATCCGCAGCGACAACCTCGACGCCTACCACTTCCAGGACCTGCTCCAGAAAGGCCTGATGAACGAGGTGATGGGCATGGCGGACGCGCCCGTGCAGCCGCTCGCGAGCGCGCGCGAGATCGGCGAGCTGCACCGCGCATTCTCGCAGCGCATGCGCTTCACCGAGGACTTCTTCTCGCAGTACAAGGGCCTCGTCTTCCAGATCCGCGCCGAGGGCATCAGCCTGAGCGACCGCCGCGTGGTGAAGATCCTCAAGCTCTTCGCCGGCAGCGCGTTCCTCGACGGGCGCGCCCAGCCCGACGCGAGCGACTTCTTCGTCCTCAAGCACATCTGGAACAACGAGGACCAGGCCGCGATCCTCGAGGCCATCGTCGCGCCCGTGCTCGAGGCTCACTACCGCGATCACCCGAACGCGAGGCGCGTCGGGGCGGTGGGCGTCGGCATCGAGGCGCTCGCCGCGGAGATCGATCGCGTGCGCCAGGTGCTGACGGGCGGCGCGGCGCTCGGCGACGTGCAGCTCTTCAGCCAGCTCAAGGCGCTCAACGAGATCAAGGCGGCGCTCGCCGCCTCACCCGATCCGCGCGGGGCCGAGCTCTTGCGCCGTGTGGACCAGCTCCTCGAGGCGGCCTTCCGCAGCGGGCGCTTCGCGCAGCTTTAGTCGAGCCGCATGCCCGAGCGAAGCGAGGGATCGGTCGCAAGCGAGGAGCGGATGCTCCTCTGCGCGATCGACACGTCGACGTCGCTCGGCACGGTCGCCGTGTTCGACGGCGACCGGCTCGTGGCGAGGCGCGAGCGCAGCGTGCACAACGCCCACGGCGAGTCGTTGTTGCCCATCATCGAAGAGGCGCTGCGGGACGCGGGCGCGGGCGCCGGCGACGTCCGGCGGTGGGCGGTGGGCATCGGCCCGGGCTCGTTCACGGGCGTCCGCATCGGCGTGGCGACGGTGAAGGGGATCGCGTTCGCCACCGGCGCCGAGATCGTCGGCGTCGACTCGTTCGACGCGCTCGCCAGCGCGCTGCCGCCGGAGCTCGCCGGAGGGCCGCTCGCCGTCGTGCTCTCCGCGGGCAAGGGCGAGCTGTATTTCCGGATCGAGGCCCGGACGGGGCACGCGCCCGCCTCCGAGATCGAGCGCCTCCTCGCTGTGCGCGCCGACTGGACGTTGGTGGGCGAGGGGGCCCGGGCGCTGAGTGCGGTCCCGCACGCGCGCCTGCTCTGCGAGCCGCCGTACGACGTGCCGCGCGCCGAGGCGATCGCGCGGGTGGCGATGGGCCGCCCGCCCGGCGACGTGGACGCGCTCGAGCCCTACTACGTGCGACCTCCCGACCTGACGCGGCCTGCGTGAGCGGCATGGGCCGCGCGCTCGCCTCGCTCGTGACGTGGACCGTGGCCTGCGGAGGCGCGGCGCATCTGCCCGCCCAGCCCGAGGCGCAGCCGCTCCCCGTGCGTGCGCCGCTCGATGCAGGCGCGGCGCAGCCCGAGGCGTCCGCGTGCCTGGCGCCCTGGGGCAAGGCCGTCGGCGACGCCAGGGTCGACCCCAAGCCCATCGATCTCGGGAAGCTCGCCGAGGTCGACCGGATCGCCGACACGGCGAAGCGAGAGTACGTGCGCGCGCGGACGTACTTCGAGGCGCAGCGCTGGGTCGAGGCCGCGCGTGGCTTCCGCGCCTTCGCCTTCGAGCGCTCCGATCAGGACGACGGCATCTACGCGGTGCAGCTCTACCTCGAGAGCCTCGATGTCCTCGCAGCGCGCGCCGGGCGCCCGCAGTGCTACGAGGACATGATCCGCGACGTGCCGCCTCTGCACGATCTCTACTGCGCGGCCCGCCGGGCGTCCCACGAAGACGAGTGCGTCCTGCTCGAGCGCGTGCAGAGCGACGTCCTGCGGCTGCAGGCGCAGTCGACGGTCGACGCGGCCGAGCAGCGCGGCGACAAGGCCGGGATGCACGACGGCGCGGAGAAGTACCTCGCGCTGGTGCGGGCCGAGTGCTTGGGGGGCGGCCCATCCCGTGGCGGCGGCGCGCGGTGCGACGAGCTCGCCTACGACGCGGCGGTCGCGTTCATCGCCTCGGGGGACACGGACAGCGCCGAGCACGTGAAGGGTCTCATGCTCGATCCCAAGAACGGCATGGACAAGAGCCCCCTCGTCGCGAAGCTGGTGTGCCGCCTCGGCGGCCCGTGTCCGTAGCTACTCGAGGTTCTCGATCTTCCAGACGCCGTGCTCGCGCACGAGCTGCACCGAGCCGCTCCCGTAGGGCATCGTCGCCCGCTCGCCGGCCTCTTCGATCGGCGCCGTCGGCAGGGCCTGCTTGAGCGCGACGACGAACTGCTCGACCTGCTCCTTCTCTTTCTTCTCCCAGGCTTCCTTCAGGGCGTTCGCGTCCATGCCCTCGCGGTGCGCGTCGGGCGCATAGCGGAGCAGCACGTCGTAGCGCTTGCGCTCGAGCGCGCGCAAAAACCCCTGGATCGTGTGGCGCGGCGTGTCCTGCGCGTAGAGATCGATGGCCTGGGCATCGAGCCTCCAGCGGCCGTCCTCCAGCACCATGTGCAGCTCTTGCCCGTCGACACCGGTCACGGTCGCCGTGACGACCGGGGCGGACGTGTGGCGGGCGAGGGCGCGCCCCATCTCGCGGACCTCGTCCGGGTCGTCCTTGACCATGCGCCGGAACGCCTCGAGCGACGTCCCCCGGCGGGCCTCGTCGCTGAGCAGCCGGTACGCATCGTCTGCGCGACCATCCTCGAGAGCTCGTGCATAGTCGCGGAGCGTGGCGCCGGGATCCTGGGCCGGAGGCGTCCCGCAAGCCGCGAGGGCAAAAGCGCTACCAACGATGAGCCACGTCGACCTGCGCATCGCGCCTCGGTTTACCACATTCCAATGCCCGTTCCCCTTCCTTGTTCTCTTGTTCGTCCTTTGCCTTGGGCTATAGCAAAGACGTGACCCTCCCCACCGAAACGCTGCCGATCCTGCCCCTCCGAAACAGCGTGGTCTTCCCGGCGAGCGTAGTGCCCATCAACGTCGGGCGTATGCGGAGCGTGCGCCTGGTCGAGGAGCTCGCCTCGCAGGAGCGCGCGGTCGTCGCGATCGTGAGCCAGAAGGACGCCGAGATCGACGAGCCGAACTTCGAGGACGTCTACCACGTCGGCACGGTCGCCCGCGTCGTGAAGGTCATTCGCATCGGGCCGCAGAACTACTCGGTCGTCCTGCACGGCCTCTCGCGCCTGCGCATCATGGCGCCTGCCGGCCTCGAGCCGTACATGCGCGCCCGGGTGACGCGCATCGCGGAGGATCTGGAGCGCGACGCGGAGCTGGACTTGCTCGGTGCGCGCCTGCGCGAGTCCACGCGCGAGGTGCTCGCGCTCACGCCGAACCTCCCGAAGGAGGTCGCCTCCATCCTCGACAACGTGCGCGAGAGCGGGGCGCTCGCCGATCTGATCGCCGGAAACCTGACGGCGGAACAGGCGAGCGTGGCGGACAAGCAGCAGGTCCTCGAGATGTTCGACTCCAAGGAGCGCGTGCGCTTCGTCACCTCGATGATCCAGCGCCAGCTCGACATGCTGCGGGTGCGCCGCGAGGTCACCAGCATGGTGGAGGACGAGGGCAAGACCCAGCGCGAGCAGATCCTCCGCCAGCAGATGAAGAACATCCGCGAGGAGCTCGGCGAGGCCGGCGAGGAGGACGAGGTCGAGGAGCTGCGCGAGCGCCTCCGCCGCGCGGGCCTCTCGGACGACGCCCAGAAGATCGCGCGCAAGCAGCTCTCGCGGCTCACCGGGATGCAGCAGCAGTCCGCCGAGTACAACGTCACGCGCACCTACCTCGAGTGGCTCGCGGACCTGCCGTGGAGCAAGAGCACCCAGGACAAGCTCGATCCGGCGGACGTGCGCCGCTGCCTCGACGAGGACCACTACGGCCTCGACAAGGTCAAGAAGCGCATCGTCGAGTACATCGCGGTGCGCAAGCTCCGGGCCGACACGATGTCGCGGCGCGGCCAGCACGGCGCCAACCTGAAGGGGCCGATCCTCTGCTTCATCGGGCCTCCCGGCGTCGGAAAGACGTCGCTCGGGCGCTCCATCGCCCGCTCGATGGGCCGCCGCTATCACCGCATCGCCCTCGGCGGCGTGCGCGACGAGGCCGAGGTCCGAGGGCACCGGCGTACGTACGTCGGCGCGCTGCCCGGCCGCATCATCCAGGGCCTCAAGAAGGTGGGCGTGAAGAACCCCGTCTTCGTCCTCGACGAGGTCGACAAGCTCGGCGTCGACATGATGGGCGATCCCGCCGCCGCGCTGCTCGAGGTGCTCGACCCCGCGCAGAACAACACCTTCCAGGACCACTACATCGATACTCCGTTCGATCTGTCGCAGATCACCTTCCTCGCCACGGCGAACAACCCGGAGACCATCCCGCCCGCGCTCTGGGATCGGCTCGAGGTCATCGAGGTGCCCGGCTACACGCGGCACGAGAAGCGCAGCATCGCCCGCGAGTTCCTCGTCCCCAAGCAGCTCAGCCAGCACGGGCTCACCGACGAGCGCCTCGACTTCACCGACGACGGCATCGACGCGCTGATCGATCGCTACACGCGCGAGGCCGGCGTGCGCGGCCTCGAGCGCGAGGTGGGCGCCGTGTGCCGCGCGATCGCGATGCGCCTCGCGGAAGGGGAGGACGTGCACGAGAAGGCGACCGCCGAGCTCGTCGAGAAGCTGCTCGGCGCGCCCCGCTTCACCCCCGACCAGGCCGAGCGGACGATGGCGCCCGGCGTGGCGACGGGTCTGGCCTGGACGCCCTCCGGAGGCGACGTGCTCTTCATCGAGGCCACGACCATGCCCGGCAAGGGCCACATCATGGTGACGGGTAACCTCAAGAGCGTCATGGAGGAGTCGGTCCACACGGCCGTCTCGTTCGTGCGCAGCCGCGCCGAGCGCCTCAAGATCGATCCGGAGTTCCTCAAGGTGATGGACCTGCACATCCACGTCCCGAAGGGCGGCACCCCCAAGGACGGTCCGAGCGCGGGCGTCACCATCTTCGCCGCGGTGACCTCGCTGCTCTTGCGCTGGCCGCTCAAGCGCGACGTCGCGATGACGGGCGAGATCACGCTGCGCGGCCAGGTGCTGCCCGTCGGCGGCATCAAGGAGAAGCTCCTCGCGGCGCACCGCGCGGGCATCACGGAGGTGCTCGTGCCGGCGCGCAACGAGGCCGATCTCGAGGAGGTGCCGAAGGACGTGCGCGACGCGATGCGCATCCACCTCGTCAAGCGCGTGGACGACGTCCTACCGCTCGTGCTCGATCCCGCCGCCACGCCCACCGAGACCCCGGCCCCCGTGCCGCCTCCGCCCGAGACGGTGCCCTGACGTCCGGCGTCGTCTGGGATCTGCTGAAGAAACACCGGCGCTCGGCGATCGTCGTCGGCGTCGTGGTGGCGATCCTCGTGCAGGTCGGCTTCTTGCCGCTCTTCGGCGGTCTGGGCTACGAGTACGCGCTCGCGTGTGGCCTGCTGCTGCCGTCGGCGGCGGCCGTCTGGACGGCGCTCGCGACCGCGAGCGAGTCGCGCGAGCGTGACCCCATCGACTCGGTGCTCTGGGGACTGCTTCGCGGCGGCGCGCTCGCCGGCATCGCGGTGTTCCTCGGCCTGCTCCACGGCCTGCTCGGCGGGCTGTGCGATCTCTGGGGAGGCCTCGCGGGGTTCCTCCTCGGGCCGGGCATCGGCGCGCTCCTCGGAGGCGTGTGGGGCGCGGTCGCGGGGGAGATCGCCCGGTCGCGCAGGCACCGCCGCCTCGTGGCGGTCCTCCTCGCGGTGCTCGGGCCCGCGACGGGCGTGGCGATCAGCGTGGGTCGCTTCTATCGCTCGCCGATGATCTTCGCGTTCGATCCTTTCGTGGGCTACTTCAGCGGCACGCTCTACGACACGGTCGTCGACGCGGGCCCCGCCCTCTGGTCCTATCGCGCGGGCTCCGTCGCGTTCGCGAGCGCCGTGCTGTGCACTGCGTCGGTCCTGCGGCGGAGCGGCCCGTCGCTCCGCCTCGAGGTGGCGCGCGACCGCTCGTTCTGGGCGCGCGCGGCCTTCGCGTTGCTGCTCTTCGGGGCCTGCGTCGCCGAGCTCGCCCTGGGCGCGCGGCTCGGCCACTGGTCCACCTCCGCCACGATCGCCGCCGAGCTCGGCGGCCAGCGCCACGGCGCGCGCTGCGACGTCGTGTTCCCCTCGTCGCTGCGCGACGACGAGGCCGCGCTGCTCGTCAAAGACTGCGACGATCAAGTCGCCCAGGTGGAGAAGACGCTCGGCACGCGCGGGCCTTCGCGCATCACCGCGTTCTTCTTCCACGACGCCGCCGAGAAGCGCCGCCTGATGGGCGCGGCCGACACCTACATCGCCAAGCCGTGGCGCGAGGAGGTCTACCTGCAGATGGCGAGCTACCCGCACCCGGTGCTCGGCCACGAGCTGGCGCACGTCATCGCGGGCAG
>DATIQP010000952.1:0-11743 GCA_035470765.1 Polyangiaceae bacterium
GGTCTCGCTCATCGCGGGGCTGTTCGTGGCGCTCGCGGTCGTCGCGCTCTCGAGCGCCGCGACGAACACGTTCCACGAGGAGGCGCGCACGGCGGCGGCGGAGATGTCGCTGCGCACCGCCGTCGAGCGACTGCGCGCCGATCTCCAGCGCGCCGGCTACATGAGCACGGCCAATTTCCAGAAGGATCCGTTCATCGCGCGCGCGCCGGGACAGGCCCCGCCGACCACCGGCCCCTACCCGGGCCTGTACCGGCTGGCGGGCGTCCACTTGCTCTATCAGGGCTCCACGCCCAACGTGCCGCTCAGCGCCGCGGCGGGCCTCGCGCCGGACGCCATCGAGCTCTCGGGCAACTTCACCTCCACCGACGACTACGTCGTCCGCTACATGGAGAACGGGACCGGGAGCTGCGCCGGGCAGCGCCTCTGGCTCGCCGTCGACTCTCCGGCGATGTGGCGCGTGCTCTCCTCGCCGAACCCGAGCGCGACGCTCGAGGCGATGTTCCAGCCCGTTGCGGGGTCGCAGTTCCTCGTGCGCGTCGCCGACAACACGGGTCACTACCAGTACGTCCCGACGTGCGTCGGGCAGGCGGCCGGCGTCAGCGGCTCGGGCCTCGCGGCCACCGCCTGGGTGGATCTCGACACGAGCAACGGCGTCCAGATCCTCAACGCGCAGCAGACCCAGACGGTCGGCGGCGCCTCCGGGCTCGGCGTCGGCACGCTGCGCGTGAACCCGGTGCAGACGGTCCGCTGGGAGCTCCGGCCGATCGACACCGCGCGGGCTGGCGACAGCGTCTACTCGGCGCTCGCAAGCGGGGACGGGGGCACCGGGGACAAGTACGAGCTCTTTCGCACGTACGTCGACGCGGCCGGGGTGACCACGACGCAGGCCGAGCTCGTCGCGGAGTACGCCATCGATCTCAAGTTCGCCTTCAGCGCCGATCTGACCCTCCCCGGCACGCAGCCGCACACGCTCACCGTCTACGGGCTGTCGGATCCCAACAACAAGGTCGTCGCCGACGACGTGACCAACCTCGCCGGCATGCAGGCGCCGCAGCGGCTCCGCTCGGTTCGCTTCCGCCTCGCCACGCGGTCCTCCACGGCGGACCGCGCCGAGGCCCTGGACCTCCCGCTGGCGAACCCCCAGCAGGGCGTCTACCCCGCGCGCTACTGCGTCCTCGCTTCGTGTACGAGCGGCCAGATCGGCTGGGCGCGCGTGCGCGCCATCACCTCCGAGGTCGCCCTCCCCAACCTGGCCCCGTACTTCTATTGATGACCATGAGCCGCCCCCTCCTTCTTCGAGCCAAACGTCGATCGTCGCGCCGCGCGCGGCAGGGAGGCGCGGTCATCTTCATCGTCGCGATGACGCTCGCGGTGCTCGCGTCGCTCGGCCTCTACGCGCTGCAGTCGGCTTCGACCGAGGTGAAGACGAGCGGCTACGGCCGGCAGAACGCGCAGTCGCACTACCTGAGCGAGTACGGCAGCCTCGCCGGCGCCAACGCCATGGGCGGAACGACGGGCCAGCTGTACCTCGCGATGATGAAGAACCCCTCGCAGCGCGACACCGGCTGCGTCTCGCTGGTGGGCGTCGACCCGAACGCGTCCGACCTCACGAAGTCGTGCCGCCGGATGGGCTCGGCCGAGATCGCCGGCATGTGGCAGACCGCGATCCAGCCCATCGTGCCTGCGCAGAACAACGTCGCCGGCAGCCTCGGCCCCTACGCGCTCACCGGCGATTTCTACGTCGAGGTCACGGACCCGGCGACGGGCGCCGCGATGTGGGGGATCGACACGCGCCTCGGGCTTTGCTTCCAGCAATTCACCCTCACCACGGTCGGCATCACCAAGCCCGACCAAGCCATGCTCGGACCACTCACTCCCACCGCGCTCTACGGCGCGGAGGGCCTCGAGATGTCTCGCTCGCGAATCACCTCCGGGCCGATGCGCCAGGGATGCAACTGAGGGACGGCCATGAGAATCCGAACCATCCGCTCCATCGTCTTCCTCCTCCCCGCGTTCGGGGCGGCGTCGCTCTACGCGCACGCCGCGCGCGCCCAGCAGATGGACGTCAACCCGCCGCTTCCGAACGTCCTCATCCTGCTCGACACGTCGGGGTCGATGGAGAAGATGCTCGACGGCCAGGATCCCGAGAACGAGGGTGCCACGTGCAGCCCCGGCGTACAGAGCTCGCCGAACCGGTGGGGCATCGCCGTCCAGGCGCTCACCGGCAGCATCGCCCCTTACTTCAGCTGCTTCGCGATGCCGCGCTCGAAGGGGAGCCGATTCGATCTGGAGTACTCCATCAACGGCCTGTCTCCGTACGACGTGAACTACTTCTTGCCGTTCCACCGTCCGGTCTCGGGCGCCGACGCGGCGAGCGCGTGCATGTTCGGGCCGGGCACGCTGCCGGGCGACTCCGGCGGCGGCGTGGGGACGCCGGCGAGCGGCACGGGTGGGCTCGCGACGGACTTCCCTGCCAACGCCATCGTCACCAAGTACGCCTCCGGCACCACAGGCACGTGCAACTTCCAGCAGTACCAGAACGGCATCCTCGACTCGGCGCGCGACATGGTGCGCTTCGGCCTGATGACGTTCGACTCGGACACGCTCCCGGGCGTCGGCGTCTCGCTGCCGGGTCTGACGGTCGCCAACACGCCGAGCTCGCCCTTCGACGGGCAGTGGAGCTACTTCGACGGCTGGAACGGCGCGGGCACGCCCGTGTCGGGACGCCCGGCCGACTGCTCGGCGACGGACCTCTTCGAGGTCGGCGCGCGCAACCCCGCCGCTCCGCCGTGGGAGGGACGCTTGATGACGTTCCCCACGCCGAGCGCGACGATCTCCCAGATCGAGTCGCAGAACGACAATGTCCAGCTCGCGATCAACGCCATGCGCCCGTACGGCGCGACGCCGACGGCAGGCATGTTCTCCGACGCGAGGTACTACCTCTGGTACGACCCTGCGGGGCCGCAGAAGACGGACCCCTTCATCGAGGGCAACTGCCGCGACGAGTACATCATTCACATCACCGACGGCGCGCCAAACCTCGATCTCCGCCCGAGCTGCGGTCAGACCCCGATCGATCCCAGCAAGCCGGGGTCGTGCCCGTATCAGCTGCCCGAGGACATCGCCGCCAACCTCGCCACCGGCAGCGCCAGCCAGCACCCCGTCAAGACGTTCGTCATCGGCTTCGCCGTCAGCAGCATCATGGACGGCACGACGCCGGTGCAGTGCTCGACCATCACGCCGTCGGACCCCCGCTGCACCAGCAACGATCCCAACTTCGCGCCCTGCTGCGAGCTGCAGAAGATCGCCTTCGCGGGCGGGACGGGCAGCGCCTACTTCGCCGACACCGCGGGCGACCTGAACAAGGCGCTCGCGGCGATCATCGCCAGCATCGCGCAGAACGTGACCACCCGCACCACGCCGGCGTACTCGCCGGTCGTCTCGTCGTCGGGCAACACGACCTCGGCGACGAACAACTCGTCGTTGTTCCTCTCGTCGTTCGCGCCCATCCCGGGCAAGCCGTGGACGGGCAACGTGCAGCGCGAACGGTTCCAGTGCACGTTCAACAACAACTCGTACACGGTGCCGCCGCCCGTCGTCGATCCGCTCCAGGGTGACGACTTTGCGGTCAACCTGAACCTGTCCGGCTCGCAGGCCAACCGTCAGTTCCGCTCGGTGCTCGCGACCGTGGTCAACGGCGCGTACCCCTCCGACGGGACCATCCGCCCGCTCATCACCTCGACGTCGCTGCCCGGTGTCCATGGCAACGACAACCTCGGCAACGAGGGGGGCGCGCTGGTCGGCGTCAGCCCCAGCGCCCTGCTCTCGAGCCTGGCGCCGGGCGCGCTCAACATCACGTCCACGAGCTGCGCCAACTCCTTCAACACCGAGTGGCTGACGACCTCGGCGTGTCGCGATCTCGCCCTCAACTTCGCGCTGGCCCAGCCCACGACCGACGCGATGCCGGACAACACGTTCCCGCCGTTCCAGTCGCGCACGGGCTTCGCCTTCGGCGACGTCTTCCACTCGACCCCCACCGTCGTGGGTCCGCCCGGGGCGAACCTCTCCGACGAGTCGTACCAGTCCTTCGCGACGCTCAACGCCGCCCGCCCCACCGTCCTCTACGTGGCGACCAACGACGGCTTGCTGCACGCCTTCGACTCCAACGTCACGTCGACCAACCGGGAGAAGGGCGAGCTGTGGGCGTTCTTGCCGCCGGGCGTCCTCTACGGGTTGCTGTCGTCGTACCCCGCGGCGAACCCGCTGCTGCTCGACGGACCGCCCATCGTGAAGGACGTGGTCTTCGACCGGAGCAAGGCGTCCACCAGCCTGATGGCGGCGAGCAACTGGCACACGACCCTCGTCGCGGGCTTCGGTACGGGTCACCGCGGGTACTACGCGCTCGACGTGACCGATCCCACGCCCAACACGGACCTCACCAAGGGCCCGCAGTTCTTGTGGCAGCTCACGTCGATGCCGCTCTACAAGAACAAGCCCGATCGCGAGCTCTTCGGCCAGCACGGCGCCACCCCCGCGATCACCACCGTGTTCGCCGATCTGGACGGATCGGGCGCCCACGAGATCGGCGTCGCGATTCTCCCCGGCGGCTCGGACGGCGGCTCGAACGGCGGACCGTGCGCGCGCTACGCCGCGGCGGGAGCCGACGCCGAACCCCTCACCGGCTACGCGCGCCGCAACGCGGTCCGATGCTGGGGCGCGACGGGTGCGCCGGTCGCCGGTCGTTCGCTCGCGATCGTGCGCCTCGACACCGGCGAGGTGCTGCGCGCCTTCGGCCGCCAGGCGGACTTGCCGCAGGCGCTCATCGACGCGAACCGCGTGGGCAGCGCGGAGACCCCGCTCGACTCGCCGATGACCGGCATCCCGGTCGTCTATCCGGACACGCCCGGCGCGGTCGCCCAGAAGGTCTTCGTCGGCGACGCGGACGGGACGATGTGGCGCTTCGATCTGACCGACACCAACCCGAAGAACTGGGTGGGCGAGCTGTATTTCGATGCCTACAACCAGACCGCCGATGTCAGCTCGACGTCCTGGGACGACGGGCAGCCCATCCAGGTCTCGCCCGTGCTCGCCACCGATCGCGTCGGCCGGGTCGTCCTGGGCTTCGCGACCGGCGACCAGGAGACGTACACGGCGACGGGCACGAACTACGTCTACTCGCTCGTCGAGAAGGCCGACACGATCAACAACAAGCTCCGCTCGAACGTGAACTGGTATCTGCCGTTCCTCAACGGCGAGCGCGTGTCGGGGCCGATGACGATCTTCGACAGCGTCTTTTACTTCTCCACGTTCGTCACGGCCGGCAACGTCGCCGCGTGCTCGAACGGCACCGCCAAGATGTGGGGCCGCGACTACGAGATCCCGAAGGATCTGACGGACCTCTCGCAGGGCGGAGCGCCGCGCCTGCAACCGCCGCAGAACCCGACCAACCCGCCGCCCGACTTCATCGTCCCGGCGATCTACGACGCGACGCTCGCGGGCAAGCTCATCCCCGGCGTGTCGATCAACGTCACGCCGGCGTGCGCGGACACGTCGAGCGCCATCACCGATCAGTACACGGGCGGCTCGCACGCCACGGCCAACTACGTCACGCCGGGCAGCTACTCGCTGTTCGCGCAGGTCGGCGGCAAGAACGTCTCCGGCAACGGCGCTGCGAACTCCACGTTCGCGGTGACGCTCCCCACGCCGACCGTCTCCACCGTCATCGACTCCTGGGCGTCGATCATCGAATGAGAGCTCTGGCTGCCCTCTTGTTCGTCGCGCTCGCCGCTTCGCCGGCGTGCAAGCGCGACAGCGAGGTGACCGTCGTCACGCTGCCGACGGCGTCGGCGAGCCAACCGCCGATCGATCACCTGGCGCCGGGAGAGCTGCTGGAGGGTGACACCAAGGCGTTCGGCCTCGTGCTACCGCGCGGCGTGCGCGTCGACCACGCTTTCGCCGACGTGGTCTACGCGAGCGGCACCGTCTCGCCGGACGCGCTCTCCAACTACGTGCGCGCCCGCGTGCGCGACGGCAAGGTCACCGCGGGCGCTTCGAGCACGGTCTTCGAACGCGTCCGCGTGCCCGCGGTGCCCGACCACGAGCTCGACATCCGCGTCCGTCCCGCCGAGGGCACACTCGGCGCGAAGATCGAGGTGCGGGACGTGACGCCCACGAAGTCCCCGCCGATGCCCGACGAAGCCGCGCGCTGGAACGCAGCCGGCGTCAAGCCGAACGGCGAGATCCTCGATCCCACGCACCTGCACTGAAATCCATCCCCATGCTAATGACTCCCACCCATGCGCCGGCTCGCTCTTCTCTGCTTCGCGACCGCGGCGTGCGGCACCTCGCCCGCCCAGCCCGTGGGGTGCCCGGCGGGGGTGCTGGTCGTGACCAGCGACGAGCACAACAGCAGCGAGGTGGGCGTGCTGCCCCTCGACGGCTCGCCGTCGCAGCTGATCCCGGGGAGCGACCTCGGCGGCGATCCGGCGCTGTCGGTGACGACGGCCGGTGCTCCGTTCTTCCTCGCGCGCGATCGCAACACGATCTTCGCGCTCGACTGGTGCGGCCGGGGGACGGCGCGCTACTCGGCGCTCGCGCAGGGCGAGACGAACGCCGACCCATGGGACGTCGACGTTGCGGCCGACGGGTCGTTGTGGATCGCGCGGTTTGCCGTGCCGTCGATGCTCGTCCTCGACAAGACGGGCGCTCCGATCGGGACGGTCGATCTATCGTCGCTCGACGCCGACGGCAACCCGAACCAGAACGCCGTTCGCGTGCTTCAGACTTCCTCTGGCGAGAAGGCCTTCGTCGCGCTGGAGCGCCTGGACAACACGCAGTTCAATCTCCCCTCGGTGCAGCCGTCGCAGATGGCCATCGTGGACACGAAGACGCGCGCGCTCGAGGCGGTCGTGACGCTCGCCGGGCGCAACCCGGTGGGGCGCCTGCTCGAGCACGGCGGCTCGCTCTGGCTCGCGGACATGGGCAACTCCAACGACGACCACGAGACCGACGCGGGGATCGAGGTCTTCTCACCCGAGGCGCGCTCCGGCCAGCTGCTGATCTCGGAGGTCGCGCTCGGCGGCTCCGTCACCTTCTCGGGGATAGCGCTCGAGGCGACCTCCGGCTGCGGAGCGGCGATCGTGATGGATCAGTCTTCGGTCAACCACACCTCGCTCGTCGCGTTCGACGTCTCGGGCAACGTGGTGCAGGCGCCCGCCTTCGGTCCGACCACCGGCTACGATCTGTGGGGCGTGGAGTGGACGAGCGACGGCCGGCTTCTGGTCGGCGACCAGAGTCAGCCGCCCCCGTCGAGCGCAGGCTTTGCGGTGCACACCTTCACCCACGACGGCTCCTGCCGGCTCGCGCAAAAGAACGATCTTTTCCTGCCGATGCAGCCGGTCGCGTTCGCATCTCCGCCTCGCTGACGCCGAAGAAAAGCGGTTTCGAGGGCGCTTTTTCGGGCGCGTGTGCGCCAAGCTGTCGTACATTTTATGGTGCGGAAGAAGGTGGGTTTGGTCTGCCCACCGGAGCACCTACGGGGGAGTCACCATGATGGCTCTTGGCTTGAAGAAGAGAACACTCACGACGTGGATGCTCGTCAGCGCGGTCGTGCTGGCCGTTCTTGCGGTGATGTCGTGCTCCACGCGCGATCCGAGCTCGCTCGATCCCGGCGTGCCGTCCAACCCGCGCCCCGGATCGAGCTGCGCCACGCCCAACCCCGGCTGCGCGTGCGACACGCCGGGCCAGGTGGCGGACTGCGGCGAGGTCCTCCGGAAGTCGGGCAACTACGTCTCGTGCTCGATGGGAACGATGACGTGCAGCGGAGGGACCTGGGGCGCGTGCATCGGCGACACGGTCGCCACCAAGAGCCTCTCCCCCGTCACGCTCGGAGATGGCGGCCTCACGACGCAGGACCTGCAAACGACGCCCACGCCGTGCACCGACAACCCGTGCGATCCCGGGTGCACGAGCTACACGGACAACGGAGCCGGCCTCGACGCGGGCGCGAGTTTCACCCCCACGGACGCTGGCGGGCTGACGCTCGTGGCGGCCGACGGCTCGCAGTGCACCAACCTCCAGTGCTTCCAGGTGCCGTGCTCCGGCGACGGGGGTGCCGCGACGACGACGCTCACCGGCCGCGTCGTGGCGGGCACGCAGGCGCCGTACGGATCGCCGGATCCCGTCCCGAACGTGCTCGTCTACGTGCCCAACACCGCCGTGCTGCCCTTCACTCAGGGTGTGCAGTGCAACACCTCGTGCAGCGTCGACGTGAGCGGCACTCCGATCGCCGCGACGTTCACCGCCGCGGACGGCACTTTCACCCTGACGAACGTCCCCTACGGCACCTCCATCCCGGTCGTCATCCAGCTCGGGCGGTGGCGCCGCCAGGTCTCCTTCCCGATCACCCAGTGCGCGGCCAACGTGGCGGGCGACATCCACATGCCGCGCAACAAGAGCGAGGGCGACATCCCGCTCACGGCCATCGACACCGGGTCGGTCGACGCCATCGAGTGCGTGCTCCTCAAGATGGGCGTCGACCAGGCGGAGTTCACCGACCCGGGCGGCACGGGCCGCATCCAGCTGTACAAGTACAACGGGTCGAAGATCGACTCGAGCACGCCGCCGGAGAGCGCGCTCGCCGGCAACCTGGCCACGATGGACCAGTACGATCAGATCCTGCTGCCGTGCGAGGGCGCTCAATATTCCAAGTCGAGCACCTACCAGCAGAACCTGATCAACTACACGTCCTCGGGCGGGCGCGCGTTCGCCACGCACTACAGCTACACGTGGCTCTACAACATCGCGCCCTTCTCGGCGACGGCCAACTGGGCGGTGAACACGCAGATGCCGAACTCGACGACCGGTCAGATCGACACCTCGTTCGCGAAGGGCCAGACGCTCGCGACGTGGATGGGGCTCGTCGGGGCCCTGAGCAGCACGAACCCACCGCAGTTCGGCGTGACGAGCCCCCGCCAGGACATCGCCACCACAGGGGTGATCTCTCCCTCGGTGCGCTGGATCTACAACGCGAACACCAAGCTCGGCGGCACCTGGCCGCTGCACTACACGTTCGACACCCCGTTCAACCAGACGCCGACCTGCGGGCGCGTCGTCTTCAGCGATTTCCACGTCGCCGACAACTCCTCCTCCGGGACCACCTTCCCGAACGAGTGTCCGACCGGGCCGATGAACGCCCAGGAGAAGGCGCTCGAGTTCCTGCTCTACGACCTGTCGTCGTGCGGCGTCCTGGCGACGCCGCCCATCCCGCCGTTCCCCAACACGTATTCCTTCTCCGTCGACTACCAGGGAATCTGCCCGCTGGGGCAGGCCCCCGTGTGGCGCTTCTTCGACTGGGAGACGGTCACGCCGTCGGATTCGAGCATCGTCTTCAACGCGGTCACGGCGGCCGACCAAACCAGCCTCGCGACGGCGACACCCTCCGTCTACCTCGGGACGGCGTCGGGAGCCCCCATCACCACGTGGACCGGGACCGACGTGGGCGCCGCTCTCGCGCCGAATCCGTCTCTGGCGTGGCTGCGCGTCAACATCACGATGAACCCCTCGTCCGATCACTACTTCGCGCCGACGCTCACGGCGTGGCGTCAGCTTTACGACTGCGTCGCCAACCAGTAGACGGGGAGCCATGCGGCGCCACGCTTGCCTTGCGTTGTCGTGTCTGTCCGTCGCGCTGGGCTGCGGCGAGCATCCGAGCGCGGCCTCCGACTCCGGTCTACCGAAGGACTCCGCCGCTCCCGACGGCACGACCGACGCCGCTCCTCCCTCGGATTCCGGGACGACCTTTTGCGACCCGGCGGCCACGTGGGGCAATAACCAGCTCGTCGCGGCGTCCACGGCGCAGAGCGATCTCCTGGGCGCGGTGACCGGCGACGAGCTGACCATCGCGTGGATGACCGCGCAGGGGACGGTGATGTACGCGGACCGCCAGAGCGCGACCTCGCCGTTCGGCGCCCCGCAGACACTATCGGGCGCCATCGCGCTCGACGAGGTCGCACTGAGCGGCGACGGGCTCACGCTCATCGTCGTCCTCCAGGACCGCAGCGCGCTCGCCCAGACGACCCGCGCGTCGCGTTCGGCCGCGTTCTCGAGCACGCTCGACGCCGCGCCGTTTGCGCAGCTCGACCCTCAGCCCACCGAGACGGACGCGAGCGCGTCCCAGGGCCTCTTCGCGGACCCCGTGCTCTCCAGCGACGGGCAGATGCTCTACTACTCCCAGTACGGCGTCAGCACCTACACGATGCACGAGTCGTACGGACCGAGCGCGGGTGTGTGGCCGCAGGGCCGCAGCCTGGTCGAGAAGAGCTTCGTCGCGGCGAGCCTCAGCGCCCGCATGCGGCCGACGGGCTTGTCGGCCGACCAACGCGCGCTCTTCTACTGGGACGAGGCGGCGAACATCGAGCGCGTCGCGTTCCGGGACGGCGTGCAGCCGACGAACGACACCTACACGACCTTCGCCGACGTCGGCGCCTACCAGTACGCCGTACCGACCTCGAGCTGCGCGCGGCTGTATTTCTCGGCCTCGGGCTCGGGCGGGCTCGACCTCTACTACGCGGACAAGCAGTAGAAGGCTCGGGATCGTGCTAAGCACCGCCTCCTCGTGACCGAGGAAAAATCCATCGCATCCCGCGCCGGCGTCGGCGGCATCGCGGTGCTCGGGGCGAAGATCTTCTTCATCCTGAGCGGCCTCGTCCAGCAGGCGCTCTTGCCGCGCTTCATCGGCCTCGCCGGCTACGGCGCGCTCTCGCGCGTGCTGGCCGCGGCCAACGTGGTCAACAACGTCGTCGTCGCGGGGTCCACGCAGTCCGCGAGCCGCGCGGTCGCGGGGGCGCCCGGCCGCGAAGCCGTCGCCCAGCGAGCCGCGCTGCGGGTCCACGTCCCGGTGGCGTTCCTGGTGGGCGGCGCGTTCGCGGCGGCGGCGGTGCCGATCGCGCGCTTCGAGCACGCCCCGTACATCACGCCCGCCCTGCTCGCCATGAGCGCGGTCGTCTTTCTCTATGGCCTGTACGCGCCGCTCATCGGCACGCTCAACGGGCGCGGGCTCTTCGTGCGCCAGGCCTTCCTCGACGTGCTCTTCGCGACGCTGCGCACCTGCGCGCTGCTCGGCGTGGGCTGGTTCTTCGTGCGCCGCGGCCTCTCGGGCACGCTCGGGTCGACGGTGGGGTTCGCCAGCGCCGCGTTCGTCATCCTGCTCGTCGCCCTCTCGCTCGCCGGCACCGGCTCGCCCGATCGAGGCGGCGAGCGCGACGTGCTCCGCGGTTTCCGCTACCTCGCGGTGCTCATGCCGCTCGCGCTCGCGCAACTCTTCACCAACGCGCTCATGCAGCAGGACATCACGCTGCTGGGACGATTCCTCTCCGAGAGCGCGGCGCGCACGGGCCTCGCGCCGGACGCCGCGGCGAAGTCGGCCGACGAGTGGGTGGCGGTGTACCGGGCGTGTCAGCTCTTCGCGTTCTTGCCCTACCAGATGCTGCTCAGCATCACGCAGGTGCTCTTTCCCATGCTCGCGCGCGCCAAGACGGAGCGCGACCCGGAGGCTGTGCGCGAATACGTCGGGCGCGGCGCGCGTCTCGGCGCCATCGCGGCGGGCGTGATGGTGGCCGTCATCGCGGGCATGCCGGAGTCTGCGCTCCGCTTCGCGTACGACGTGAACGTCGCGGCGCGCGGCGCTTCCACGCTGCGCGTGCTCGCCCTCGGGCAAGGCGCGTTCGCGCTGCTCGGCATCGGG